>JASFWU010000006.1:0-24131 GCA_050049035.1 Akkermansiaceae bacterium
AAGGCCCCGATCCTTTCAGATCGAGGCCTTCAAATGGCTCCGGCGGTTGGGTTCGAACCAACGACCTAGTGGTTAACAGCCACCCGCTCTACCGCTGAGCTACGCCGGATTCACCGTTTGGTGCGGGCGGAACGTGTCTTTTCCCGTGGGCTCCATCAAGAAAAAAGGAACGCATTTTTCCATTTTTCCCGAGGCACCTCCGGAGAGAGTGAACGCTACACCCGAAAGTCAGAAAATTTTGGAGGCGGAGGCGAGAATCGAACTCGCGAATACAGGTTTTGCAAACCCGCGCCTTACCACTTGGCTACTCCGCCCTCGGCCCGTTTGGTAATGTCCCGCCCCAAGACTGTCAACATCATCGTTGCAAGATTCGATTCCGCCGCCCGGGAGCTTCAAAATCCACCCTTTTCCCTAAACATCTAGTTTGGTAGGAGTCCTGCCCCATGACACACCTACGTCATTTCATTCGAGCCCTCTTTTTGAGCGCGCTCATCGCCATAGCCCCGGCACAGACGCCGGAGGAGCTGGCCAAACTCGATCCCGGCGGGCTCTACTATCAGGCATGGGTCCTGGTGAAGCAGGCCGAGGAGCTGGAGAAGAAGGAAGACTTCGTTGAAGCTTTCACCAAGTACCGGAAAGCCCGGACCTTTTTCGATGTCATCACCATCAACAATCCGGACTTCCCCCAGCGGGAAGGGTTGAAATGGCGGACCGAGAGCACCACCAAGGCGATGAAGCGCATTCACGCCAAGGCCCTTGCCCAGCAAAAGGAGCGTCAGGGAACCGGAGCGGGAGCCCTCCTGGAAAGTCCCGGTGTTCCAAAAGCCCCGCTCACTGTTCCATCTTCGGTTGACCCGTCGGGTACGGAATCGGAAAAAGTCCGCGGACTTCAAACCGACATCGCAAAACTCAGGAAACAACTCGACGGTCGTCGCAACAACCGCGATGTCGAGAGCGCCCGGCTTCGACAGCAAATGCGCGAGCTCGAGCGAAAGCTCACCGAGCTTTCCACCTCACCGCTGCGCAACCAGGTCGCCGAATTGAACCGCCAGATCGTCCAACTCAAAAACGAGCGTGACGCCATGGCTGCCTCACGGGATCGCGCTCTGGCGGAGAAGCTCCGCACCCTCCGCAGCCTCGAAGCCACCCAGGCCACGCTCGCAGCAGCCAACGCCGAGGTCGCAAGACTCAAAGGGGTCATTGAAAAGCAAACCAAGGTCAATGGCTCGGTGGTCAAAGGCCAGCGGGATCAGATTGAGAAACTCAAGGCGACGATCGCACAAAAGGACGAATTGATGGCCCGCAAAAACGAGCTGGTCGCCTCCCTGGAAACACGTCTCGCGCAATCCGAGCAAATGGTGACCCAACTTCGCACCGAGCGTGACTCGCTGGTCAAGGAGAGGGACCAAATGAAAATGCTCCTCAAAATGAATGAGGCCGACCGGGTGCAAAAACTCATCACGCAGAACGTCAATCTGAGCAAGCAACTCAACGAAGCGCGCGAAAACCTGAAGATGGTGGAAAAGGATGCCAACGCCTCCAAAGACAAGATCCTTTATGCCAAGCAGGCTCTTGTGGTGGCCAAGGCTAAAATCCAAAATCTCCAGAAAGCGAATACGCAGGCCAACCTGAGTCTCGAGCGCATGGAAAAGCGGCTGAAGCAGACCGAAGCCGATCTTTTGGACCAGCTCAACGGAAAAGAGCTCAATCAAAGGGGAAAGGCAGAGGTGATGATGCTTCGCAAGGTGGTCGACAAATACAAAGCCAAGATTGCCGCGCATAAGGGGGCAGCCGAACTCCTTCTCAAGCAAGGGGAAGAAATGGCCAAGGATGACAAGGAGCTCCGCGACGCGATTGCTTTGATCAAGGAGGAGAAAACGGTTGAACTCACGCTGGAGGAATTGGAAATGCTGGATCGCACCGCCATTTCCAACCCGAGTCTGACCAGCGATATCCGTCCCACCGCAGCTGAGCTCGCCACAGGAACCTCCCGCTTGCGGGCCGCCAAAGAAAACCTCGCCAGCATCTCGAGCCGTCTCTTTTCGCGAGGTGATTTCGAGGCCGCCCGGGGCACCCTGGAGCTCATCGTCGAGCAGGACCCGGGAGCGTGGGAAGCGATGGTCAATCTGGGCATCGTCAGTCTACGCCTGAACGACCCTCCGGCCGCGGCGAAGCAATTCCGCAAAGCCATACTCTACGCCGGAGACCGCAAGATCCCCTATGCTCACTTCATGTTGGGTGACTCGCTGTATCGCGTTGAGCTGTTCGAAGATGCCGAAGAAGAGCTTCGCCGTTCTCTTTCCCTGGAACCGGACAATGCCAAGGCCCATGTCCTGCTCGGAAACATCGCGGGGTTGACCGGAAGGACGGCTGATGCCGAGTTTCACTTCAAGGAGGCCGCCGCGCAGGATCCCAATCTTTTCGAACCCTTCGTCAACCTTGCCATCCTCAGCCTGAAAGGTGGAGACAAGGACGAAGCCCGGAAGCTCTACCAGAAATACCTGCAAAAGGGCGGGCCGGCCCGTCCGGCTCTGGAAGACCGCCTCAGGGAATAAGCCGGCGATCGGAAAGAGCGGGAATTTTTCCTTTGGAGGTGAGGTTCGATCCGAGCTAGCCTGCGGCGTGGCTCGAACTTATCTCGACGAAAACTTCCTGCTGTTTTCTGAAACAGCACAGAACCTCTTTCACCAGACGGCGAAGAATCTCCCGATCATTGATTACCATACCCACCTTCCGCCGGATGAGGTGGATCTCGATCAACGATGGGAAAACATCACCGACTTGTGGCTGGGTCACGACCACTACAAATGGCGGGCAATGCGTGCGAACGGCATTCCGGAGTCTCACATCACCGGTGACGCTTCGGCAAAAGAGAAATTCCTCGCCTATGCCGACACCATTTCAAACGCCCTTCGCAATCCCCTCTACGATTGGACCCATCTGGAGTTGCGGCGGTGCTTTGGAATCGAGACCCTCCTCTCCCCCGAAACGGCCGAGGAGATCTGGACCCGTTGCAACGAGCGACTGACCGAGCCCGATTTCTCGGCCCGGGGGCTTTTGAGGAGATTCCGGGTCGATTCGGTGGGCACGACCGACGATCCCACGGACGACCTCAAGCATCACATTGCGACCAACGCCTCGGATTGCCCCACCAAAATCTACCCCACCTTCCGTCCCGACAAGGCCTTCTTCGTCGATCGTCCGGCCCTTTTAAATCCGTGGCTCGACAAGCTTGGGGACGGAATCGAGACCTTCGCCGATCTCTTGTCAGCGCTCCAAAAGCGGTTCGAATTCTTCCACGAACAGGGTTGCCGTCTGACTGATCACGGGATGCGTTACGCCCTGTCAAATCCCTGCCACGAGAGCGAAGCCGACCGCATACTGGCCAATGTCCGCGAAGGGGTAGCAGCGTCTCCGGAAGAGACCGACGCCTTTGGAGCGCTCATCATGTATCATGTCGGGCAGTGGGTTTCCGGGAAGGACTGGACGATGCAGCTTCACCTTGGACCGCGCCGCAATCCCAATACCCGCCTTTTTGAACGACTCGGGCCGGATTCAGGATTCGACACCATTGGTGATTGGCCGCAAGGAGAAGCGGTCATCAGTTTCCTCGATTCCCTTTGTGAAATCAACAAGCTGCCCAAAACCATCCTCTACAACCTCAACCCGCGGGACAACGCGGTGCTGGCGGCAGCTTGCGGATCTTTCCAGGAAGCTCCCCACCGCTCGAAGGTCCAGTTTGGCTCGGGCTGGTGGTTCAACGACACCCTTCAAGGGATGGAAGACCAGATCAACCATCTCTCCGCAATCGGTCTCCTTGCTCATTTTGTCGGAATGCTCACCGATTCGCGTTCGTTCCTTTCCTTCCCGCGCCACGAGTATTTCCGTCGATTGCTCTGCAACATCGTCGGCCAAGATGTCGAAGACGGAAAACTCCCGAACGATGAGCGGCTCATCAGCAACATGATCGGCAATATCTGCTATCACAATGCCCAGGCCTACTTCGGCTTTCCGCATCACAGCGAGAACCTCATTGCTTGATAAAGCGGAGCAGGCTCCACAGTAAAAAAACAACCCCCACGGAGTCTATGTTTCACACCATCAAGCACATCTTCTTCTGGCTTTCCGGAGCCGGCGCGGAAACCCTGGAACGCTGCCCGAACTGGGAACAGCGAAAGTATGTCGCCTTTGGAGCGACGGTGCTGGTCCCCTGCGCCTTTGCCTTTATTGCCTGCGCCTACGCCCTTTCGACCCTCACTGACAACTACCTCGTCATCTTCCCGGTCGCGCTGGTCTGGTCCTTCATCATTCTCACCATTGACCGCGCCCTCCTTGCGGGCTACCGGCCCTTTCTCTCATGGACCCGCAAGCTCTCCCAGTTTGCCCTGCGGCTGGGGGTTGCCATTCTGATGGGCCTGACCATCGCCCACCCTTTGGTGCTTCTCCTTTTCAGCGACACCATCAGCTCGGTGATCGAGGAAGATCGCGCGGTGGAGATCGAAGAAGCACGTGCGGAATTCGGTGAAACCAAGGAAGGCATTCGCACCGAGATCACCCGGCTTGAAAATGCCATCGCGGGTCAACGGGAAAAGTGGACCGAGAGTTTCCAGGCCCGCTTTATCATCCAGGACAAGCAGGACAATGAGAGCGCCATTCCCGGCCTGACCGCCGAACAGCAGAAGGAACTCGACGGGGCCGTGAGCGAAGCGATTGCCCCATTCAAGGAGCGGCTCGAAGTGGTCCAGGGACAATTCGACGATCTCTCTCCTCAATACACCAAGCTTCAGACCGAACTCTCCTACTGGCAAACCGAATACGAGCGCGAACTCAATGGCCAGCGGTCCGGTCTCGTTGGCGAAGGTCCGCGTGCCAAATCCATCAAGGCCGACCAGCTCGAACCTCGTCGGGCCGAATCACAACGCATCGCCGGGCTCCTCGAACACCTCAGTGCCGAAAAGGCCATGCTGCAAACACAGATTCGCACGGCCGAGGCCGGAGCAATCGAAGTTTTCGAGGCCCGAATGGCGGAAATCGAAGCCGCCAATCGCGCCGAGGATGAGCGGGTCGCGGCACTGAAACGCCAGGTCGAGGAAGATCAGGCCGCCGCTTTTGTGACCCAGCAAAATGCCCTGCGGGAAACGATCAAACTACAAATTGACTCGCTTCTCGCGGAACAACAGTTGGCGAAGGACGAACTGGCTGCCGTCGGCTCGGAGGAACGGGACCGCCTGACCGCGCTGCGCGAGGAGCCGCGACGCGATGTCCTCACCCAGACCCTCGCCCTTCACGAACTTTTCCTCGCCGGAGCCGAAGGAGGCGAGTTTGCCTTCTACACGTATGTCATTCTCACCGCTCTCTTCATGTTGGTGGATACCATTCCGCTGGTGGTAAAGTTCTTCACCAAGCCCGGCCCCTACGACACGTTGGTGGACCGCGATGAGATCTCGTTCGATGCCGACCACAAGAGCTTCAAAACCAGCAAGGGTCGTTACATGGCCGAGATGGGAGGAGGCGCCCTGACCGGAATGACACAAAACAAGGTGCTGGAGAGTTCGCTCGTCAATGGCATCGAGCACTCGCACGCCGCCCGGGAGTTTTTGGACTCGCTCATCGCGATGGAGAAATCCTTCGCCGAGAAGATGCGCCTCGAGCAAGAGGAACACGCCGAGTCCGGCCCGGAGAAGCTGGCCATGCTGGAGAAGATGAAGGCGAACTTTTACGAAGACCTCCACCATCGCATGGAAGTGTTCTTCAAAAAGGAAGCGGCAAAAGGATAGGCCTCCATCAGCGGAACTTCTCGAGAGCATCCGGCCCGTCGATCCACGCGGCGAAGTAAGGGAGCTTGGCACCGTCACGCCAGGTAAAGACAAAGAACGGGCGGTCGCATACAAAGTTCCGGGGAAAGATTTTCGGTCGCTTTGGTGGCCCGCCGAAGGGGTCATCAGATGCCCCCGTCTCAACTCTCACCCGTGCTCCCTTTTCAAAAAGCTCGAAGCGGGTCTTCTGATAGGCCCTTCCAATCTGCCAGGTCACGGGGTTCCCCGGGTAGTGACGGACTCCTTTGAGCAAAGGAGTGAGGTCCGCGTTGGTATCGAGAGTCAGGTAAGGAATCTTGACGACGTCATATCGATGAAGGCTGCCATCCTTCAAACTGCCATAGGTCCCATTCAGCGGTGTGGCCTTGGCCGCGAGAACTTCCTCGATTCCCTCCGCAAAACTCATCGCCTTTTCCGGGCGGCAGATCACCAGCGAGTCACCCTCCCGCTTGGTGGCAATTTGCATCACGAACGCCCCTGTCTGCCGATTGTGGGAAAGGACCGAGACGGTTTTGCCATAGCGGTCGCTGAACTGCCCCACCGTTCCGAAAAAACTGACTTTGAACTTCTTCCCCTTTCCATCCTGAAACTCCAGAGGCTTTTTCTTTGAGCGGAAGAAGCTCCGCTGGAACTGAAGGTCACGAACCAAGATTCCATAAACCGCCTTCCCACCGTCGATTTCCGGACCTTCAAATAGCTCCATGTCCCAGCCGAATCGCTTTTTCACTTTCCCGGCAACTTCGCGGGCAAACCTGGCGGTCGCCGGCCCCGAATAGATGGCGTAATCCCCGTTGGGCATCACCGCCTTCTCATCCCATTGAAACTTGTCCAGTTTGGTGATGACGGGATTGGCCGGGACAACCCGCTCGGGCAAGCCGCCGTGTTCTTTGTTCAACTGGTCCCAGCCCGCCTGAAAAAGGGGCGACCAAACCCTGGTCTCGGCCGGCAGCGGAGCTTTGCCGGGATCGAGGACGGTCTTCACCTCGGCTTTCGAGGGTGGGGAGCCCACCAGCGTCAGTATTACTCCACCACAAATCCAGGCACCCCTCATCCCTGCTTTTTTGCTCCTGCCAAACATGACATGAGGCTACCACGCCGGCCGAGGCACGGGCAAGCAGTCTAGCCGGCTTCCCGCTCCAGTTTCCCGAAAACCGCAGTCGCCCTTTTCGCTCCTGATGCTAGGGTCGCTCGAATGCAAATTTTGCGACAAATTCGTCCCGTTCGACGCTTTTTCTACGTGCCCCCTCTCCACCACGGCACTTCCCGCCGCCAGTTCTAGAAATGTCCGAGATCAATTTCGCCTATCCCTACGTTTTTCTCCTCCTGATCCCCCTGGTCGGGGGGCTTGTTTGGCGATGGCTCGACACCCCGGCATCCATTGCCGTTTCCTCCACCACCCACTACACCCGGAAGGCTCCGCCGAGATACCTCGCGCCGCGTCACGCCCTCCTTTTTCTGGAAGCTCTTGCCGGCGCGGCCTTCATCGTGGCGTTGGCCCGGCCACAGTCCGACGTCGAGTTAATGCCCGTCACCAAAGAAGGCACCGACATCATGCTCGTTCTCGATTACTCCAACAGCATGGATGCTTTTGATCCGCCCAGCTCGATGGATGACTTTACGGTGCGGAAACTGATCGCAGACGGGCGACTCAAGGACCGTTTGGGAGTTGCCCGCGATCAGATCAACCGCTTCATTGCACGGCGTTCGGGAGACCGCATCGGGCTCGTCATCTTTGGGCACGAGGGTTTCACTGCAGTTCCCCCGACGCCCGACCATGATCACCTCGTAGCCTACGTTCGCACCCTCGAGAACTCGCTCCTCAATCAAAATGAACGGGGCACCAATATCGCGGGAGGAATCAGCCAGGCCATCATTGCCCTCAAAGATTTCAAGGAAACCCGCCGGACCATTGTTCTCATCACGGATGGCGATCATACCGTTCCCGATCCCATCTATACCCCGACAAGCGCCGCCGAGGCCGCCAAGAAGAAGGACATCACGATTCACACCGTGGGGATAGGAAGCGATGACCCTTTCCTCCTCAGCGACCTGGCACGGATCGGGGCAAAGATCCGCTTCGACACCCGAAACCTCGAAAAAATCGCATCCATCACGGGTGGAAGATTTTTCAGGGCCAAAGACAACAAGGGCTTCGAGGACGTCATGAACACCATCGACTCGCTTGAGAAAACCTCGAAGCAGCAACCCGCGCTCAACTACCAGCGCGATCTTTATCCCAACTTTCTTCTCGCCGGGATCATCTCCCTCGGGATGGCCTTCCTGCTCCGCCACACTTTGCTCCGCGAAATCTCCTGATCACGACCATGGACTTTCTTGCCTTAAAAAACCTCTTCTGGGTGCTGCCGATACTCCTCGCAGCCATAGTAGTCGCCACGTGGTCTTACCTTCAACGAAAGAAAGCGGTGGCACTCCTCACCCGGAATGCCGCCGAGTGCCACCTCAAGACCAACGCCTCCCCGATCCGGCGTCGCATTCTCGCCATCTCCCTTCTGGCCTCCCTGATCCTGGCCGGAATTGCAGCCCTGCGGCCCAGCGGTGGAACCACCCTCACTGAATACAAACGACCCGCAAAGAACCTGATTGTTCTTCTCGACGTCTCACTTTCGATGACCGCCAAGGATGCCGATGGTCTCAATCGTTTCGATGCTGCCAGGCTCCTGCTTCGTTCCTTCATCGACAGCCGTCCGACAGATCGAATCGGCCTCGTTTCCTTTGCAGAAAACCACTACATCGAGTCACCCATCACGCTGGACCGCAACATTCTCCTCAAGCGGATCAATGAGGCCAAGCCGGGGCCTCCCTTCATTCCCGGGACGAACATCACGGCGGCACTTGAAGAAGCCCACGCTCTTTTGACCGACACGCCGCCCCCCGGCTCGGCAATCCTTGTTTTCTCCGACGGTGACAATGCCACCGGTGCCGATCCGGGGGAGATTCTGGCCAAGCTCAAGGAATCCAATGTGCCGGTCATTTCGGTGGCAATGGGTCGCAACGGCCTTCAGGCGAACGTTCCTGAAACAACCATGAGCACCGAAGCGGATCACGCCATTCTCCGCCAGATTGCCGATGCCACCGGGGGGCTTTTTATTGCCGGCTCGCCCAAGGAAGTCGACCGCCAGGTGGCTCGACTCGGCGAACGAATCGACACCATCAAACTCGATGGCGAAAATATCGCCGCCGAATTGTTCGAACGCCCCTATGATCTCTATGCTTGGTTTCTCTCCGCAGCCCTCTTTTGTCTCATGATCAACCTCCTCCTTCCGCTCCGCACCCGAAAGTGGCACCCTCTCACGGCAGCCTTGGGCTTCTTGTTGGCTCTCCCGCCCGCCCTGCCCGCCGAAGAATTCGACAGCTACCCCGAAGCGCTCGACGCAGCCAAAGAAGACGAGCTTCCCGTGATGGTCGTTTTCATTGGCTCCGATCAATCAAAACTCTCGATCACCTTCGAAGAGGAAATCCTTGATCATCCCGTTTTTCAAAAATGGGCCGAGCGCAAGGTGGCCTGGACGCTGGTTGATTTCCCGCTGGTTGGTTTGTCCGATGAAGAGCGCGAATCACGCAGCGAGTTCATGAAAAAGCTTCAGGTCGAGACCCTTCCGAGAGCGGTTTTTCTGAATACCAACGAAGAGATCCTCGGCTCCCTCACCCATGACCCCAAGGGTCCCGAATCATGGACCCGCCGCGCCGACGCGATCATTGCGGGCAACCGTGCCGAAGGCGATACGGCGGCGTCCAGCGAATACCTGCCGGACGAAGTGCGCCAAAGCCTCGAAGATGAGACGATAACCGACGAACAACGGAGCGTCCGGTATTTCAACAAAGGTCTCGAGATTGAAATGGCCGATCCCGAACTGGCGATCAACTCGCGCGACCGCTTTGAGCTACTCGAAGATCTCTACTCCAAGGCCGCCGACGCCGCACCCTTGAATCGCAAGGACCTGATCTTTCCCGCACGATTTCGCCTGGCCCGCCTGCACCATCTAAAAGGCCAGTCGATGATGCCCAAATCCGCCGAAGAACTTCAGGAGATGGTCATGCAACAACGATCCGAGCCGGTCAAGATCCTCAATCGAGCCAAGCGTTCCTTCCAGAGCGCCCTTGGTCTTTACAAGGAGGCCGCGCCCTTGAGCCCCGGTGATGAGATGCTCAGCCAGAGCCTTGCCCTGGCCTATCAAAATCAGAACCGCACCCAGGCGTATCTCGATTTCCTCAAAGCCTTCCAGACGGCGGTCGAAAACACCAGAACCGCCCTGGAACAGGAAAAGGTCTTCGTCGAAAGCCTGAGGCGCGAAGTCAATACCCGTCTCGAAATCAACCGGGCAGCGATCGAAGGATCGGTCAATGCCATTCAGGACTTGATCAAGAAAGCCGAGGCCATCGAGGAGAGCCCGACCATTCTTCCCGAGGACGGCTTGAAGGATTACCGCCTTGCCGACGAAGACATTGTCCTGGCGCCGTCGCCCCACCGTGAACGAAATCTCGAACAGGCGGCCCAACATATTCAGGACGCCCTCGATCACTTGATCGACCCCCAGCAAATGCAGCAGCAGATGCAACCCCAGGAGGGTGAAGGCGAGGGAGAGCCACAGGAAGGCGAAGGGGAAGGCGAGGAAGAAGAAGATCAAAGCGGGCGACAGCGGGATCAGGAAAACGACAACCCGCAGGGAGATCGCCCCAACGGCGAACAGCCGGGCGGAGACAAGGAACAACCCGATTCAGAAGAGGGCAAAGCCGGCGACGAAGACACCACCGACAACGATCTGAAGCGGGCCGAACAAGAGGGAGGAGATCTGCGCTCACGGCTTCTACGCCGCCAGCAAAACGAATACTTCCGCCGGGGAAAACGTGTCCCCCGCGGCAAAGGACACTAAGTTTCACTTCGCCCCATGAGGTTTCACTTCGCAATCATCACTCTTTGGCTCACTCCCCTGATGGCGTGGGCACAGAAGTATGATCTCTACCGCCCTCCCTCGGTCATCACACAAGACCGAATCGAGAGCATCCGGATCGTGACCCAGGCCGAGATGGAATTGGGTGACCTGCCGGAGCATCCCAAAATCACCTGGCTGGGTTACTCGAGCATCCGGCTTCGCAACAGACGGGATCCCAACGACCCCTATGGTCCCGGGATCATGCAAACCGAAAACCGGATCTCGTTCATTGCCAACGCGCCCGGACTCATCAAGTTCCCTCCCATTCCCATTGTTCTCGAAAACAAGGAGTTCTTCATTCGGATTGGAGAAGCCCGCGTGGAAAGAAACCCGGTTCCAAAGGACGCCTCCGGGCTGGAGGTTTTTTGGAACGATCAACCCGAGATTCCAAAGCAGGTCCATCTCGGGGAAGCGGTAGAGGTCATCATCGCGGGTTATGTCGGAGAAACAGAAGGCGGTCCGATCAATCCTTATTTTTCCGAGCCGTCGAGCAGCATCCTTGGATCGAGATGGCATCAATACCAACGCACCTTCGGCCGCAAGCCGATGCCCAGCGATTATTTCTTTTCCTATTCTCCGGCCAGCTACGGTCTTTTTCGTACTCGACCCGACAACTACCGCTCCGCTACCCGCAACGTGGATGGCGAAATCAGGCAGTTCCGGATGTATAAGACCAGGATCTACTTCACTCGCCTTGGAAAGGCCTCGGGACACATCAGCATGACAATGGGGATCTCCCCTTATTCGCAGACCCATCGCACCCACGTGGTGCCATTCGAAATCGAAGTGGTTCCGCTGCCGCCCCTCCCGAACGACCAGGCCTTCGACACCGGACTGATTGGAGATTTTGAGATCGAGTCTTCCTATTCACCGAGTCAACCCGCCGCCGAGCGCCCCTTCAAGATCCGCCTTTCCATTGAAGGCCGGGGGAATCCCACCCTGCGCAACGAATTTGATTTTTCATCGGAAGGGTTTCCATCGAGTGAGAGTGAACTCTACCCCCGGGTCGACAGCAACTACGACTTTTGGGAGGCTGATTTTACCCAGACCCTCTACCCGACCGGGAAAGTGGGCACCCTTCCCGCCATCACCCTGGCCAGCTTCGATACCGTGAGCGACCAGTGGCGTTATCACAAAGTCAGCCCCGACCTCACCCTCCCGGGGTTTGAGAGCCTTTCCGCTGCGCTCGCCCCAAAATCTTCGCTGGGCTCCGCCATCACGCGACCGGTGCTTCTCAACCTGCCGGTTCCTACCTTTGTCATGTTCGGAGTGGCCCCACTCCTTCCTTTTTTCTTTGGTTTGGCGAAGAAGAAGCTCGATGCCCGGGACCCTGAACAAGCGAAACGCGAGCGCACCCTCAAATCGCTCATTTCGGACTTCCAAAATGGAAAGGGATCTCCCGGAGATATCGACTTCAAGCTCCTTCCCATTCTTCGTCACCATCTCAAGCTTCCCGATGGAGCAACCATTCGGGAAATCGCCGGAGCTCTCGAGAAACATCCCGACCTTGCCGAAGCGCTTGAAACACACGCGGAAGCTTCTTTTTCCACGACCGCGAAGCCTGTCGATCTTCCGGCTCTTGCGCGCAGTCTGGCCAAACTTTCCCTGATCTTCCTTTTCACCCTGGGCTCGCTCCGTGGTGCCACTCTGGAAGGAGCCAATGCGGCCTTCGACCAAGCCAACTACCGGCAGGCCATCGAAGACTACCGGGCCTTGATCGAAGACGACCCCAACCGCCCTGCCCTCCATTTCAACCTCGCCCAAGCTTACTTCTCCGCCAACGAACCGGCCCGCGCCCACGCCTCGTGTCACACGGCCCTCTTGCTGGACCCGCTCGATGCCGATGCGCGCAATCTGATGGCCCAGATCCGGGAACGCCAGGGAGACTCCACGGTCAGCCGAAGTCGTTTCCTCGATCTGCGGCCTGACCAGTGGATCATTGTTTCCTCTGTTGTCTGGCTCCTTTCATTCCTGTGGTTGGGAGTGAAGCGGTTTCGTCCTCTCCCGGTTTGGCCGGCCGTCGCTCTGGTGGCTCTGGCGCTCGCACTTCTGGGAATGGCGACCTGGCGTCAAAAAAGTGATTACGCTTCGGATCAATACATGGTCCTCGCAGATGAACTCCCGCGCGAACCGACTGCCGGTACTCCCAACTGGAATTACCCCGCCCTGCGTGCCGGACAAATCATCCGGGTGAGCGAAATCAATGAGACCCACGCGCGGGTCACTTCCGAGGATAGTGCCTTCTGGCTGCCCCTTCGCGAATTGCAACAAGTCTGGTAAATGAAAACCCTCGCACGATTCCTTATTCTCGCCTCACTCCTTACCGGCCTCCATGCCAGGGAGATCACCTGGACAATGGAACACGAAACTGCAGTGCAAAGTTCCCTCGTCGAATTGAGCAAACAGTTACCCAAACAAACGGCGATTGTCGGTCGCACCAGCCGGACCGATACCCGTGTTGCGGTGGTGATGAGCAAGGAAGGGCATCTCCTCTGTCCCCTCATCCCGGCCGCTGACCAAGGGGATGCTCCCTACCTTCTCTACCGGCCCGACGGATCACGACTCACCCTGACCACCATTCAGGAATCAAAGAAGCGGGCGGTGGCTCTCCTCAAGATCGAGAACCCACCCGCCGATCTCGTCGCAGCCCGCATCGCATCGATCACCGAACACACCCTGGTCATACCAACCACCGCTCCCATCGCCTCCCTCGGTGAGCCCTCATCTCTTTTTGTCGATCACCTTCAGTTCCCTCCGCCCGAGGATGCCAATATTTTCCGGCTCGACAGCATCTTCTTCCAACCCGGCTCACCTGTTCTGGATCTCTCCGGTGCTCTGGTTGGCACCACCCTGAAGGCCCGCGCGGACAATACCCCGGCCCTGATGATTGCCAGCCTTGTGGCCGACCTGCCAAAGCTCGACCAGATTCTCCCGGACCTTTCAGCATCCCAACTCCCAAAGCTTCCCCGCACGCCGGTCCTTACCCGCGAGGAAATCAAAGAGCTGAAGGAATCGCCCCTCGTGGCGGCCCGGGAGCGCTTTATCCAGACCACTCATCCCGAGCACAAATCCTGCGTTCTCATCTCGAACGACAATGCCCAGGCCACCCACTCCGCGATTGGCACGATCGTGCGGCCCGACGGATTGATTCTCACCAAAGCCTCGGAGCTGGGACCGTCTTTCAAGGTGCGCTGCAACGGCAAAAACTATCCCGGGGTCCTTCTTTCGACCGATGAGGAAACCGACCTCGCTCTGGTAGGGATCGAAGCCACCGGACTTCCGGCCGTCACCTGGCACGATCGCCCTCCGGTCCCCGGCGTCACCGTCGCCGCCCCGGTTCTTCTTCAGGAATCAACCGAGGACATGGTGTCCGAACCCACTTCATACCTGGGAACCTTCAGCCACTTGCTCAAGGCCGGTCTCCCGACCGTCCACGCCACCAGCCAGGTCACCAGCCTGGGTCTCACCACCGAGCAACTCGACACCGGCCTGACCGTAGCCGCCTTGATCGCTGACACCCCGGCTTACGAATCCGGCCTCTCGCCGGGCGACGTTATCACACAGATCGACAACACCCCCATCGCTTCACGGGCCGACCTCACTTCGTTTCTCGACCAATCCGAGGTCGGCCAGAAGGTCACCATCAAGGCCACAAGCGCCGGGACCTCGAAGGACTTCGAAGTCACTCTCATCCGGCCGGTGCTCATTCCTCCCGATACCGGAATCAAGCTGGCCGAAAACATCAGCATGATTCCCAGCGTCCGGCGTGCTCCTTTTCCCGATGTCTTCGTGCATACCGCTCCGTTGAATGCCTGGGACTGCGGCTCGCCCTTGTTTGACCTCCGGGGTCGGGCCATCGGGCTCAACATAGCCGCGGTTTCTCCAGCCCGCAGCATTGCCCTTCCCCCCAAGGTGGTTCGGGAAGCCCTCGACCGCCTCCTCGCCCAAACCCGCCCGTTTTAATCTCCGATGAAATCCCTCGTTCTCTTTTTTTTCACAGCGGCTCTTGTCTTTGGCCAAACGCCGAAGGAACTCGACAAAATCATGCGCAAGCTCTCCCCCGATCTCGTGGATGCTACCGTGGCGGTGATGTTGGGTGGAGGCTCGGGTTCCGGAGTGATTGTTTCGCCCGATGGCCTGGTCATCACCGCGGCACATGTAACGAACGAACCGGGTAAAAAAATGAAGGTCCTTCTTTCCGACGGACGGGAACTCGATGCCACCAGCCTGGGGGTTGATCACGGGACGGATGGCGCACTGTTGCAAATCAATGCCCCGGGGCCCTTCCCGCATCGCCCTTATGTCAAAACGAAAACCTACAACATCGGAGACTGGGTAATCGCCACCGGGCACCCCGGTGGTCCGGTGATTGGACGACCCTCTCCCGTCAGACTTGGCCGCATCAGCGAAGCCGGAACAACGAGCGGGTTTTCCGGTGCCATCACCACCAATGCGACAGTGATCTCGGGTGATTCGGGCGGCCCGCTGTTCAATCTCAATGGCGAAGTCATCGGGATCAACAGCAACATCAGCATGCCTTGGCGGATCAACAAACACGTTCCCCTTCCCTCCATCGTGGAGAAGTGGGATGCCCTTCTGGAAGGAGAATCCTTCGGACGCCCGACGCAGGAACAACCATCGGTGGGCGAGCTCTTCAACGAACCGTATGCCGAGTTGCGAAAGAAGTTCGAGGAGACCCTCCCTGAGCACGCTGACGATCCCGAAGCGGCCGCACTCTTGAAGCGCCCCCGTCTCCTCGACCCCCATCACATGCAGCGGCTTCTCGACCGCTGGACTCCCGACCCCGAGGCCGAAAAGACTCCCCGTTTTGGCTTCACCCTGGAAAGCCGGATGCCAAAAGTGAAAAGCATTGTTCCCGGCAGCCCGGCTTCGAAAACCGAACTCGCTCCCGGCGACCTCATCACTTCGATCAACGGCACTGCCGTGGAATCCACCACTGGAGTTGGCAATCTTCTCCGAAAGGCAGGGAAAGAGGGCAACGCGACCCTGACGACAAGTGCGGGAAAAACGGTGACGATCAAGCCGGATGAAGTCATTGCGAGGCGGCACTTTCCTCAACCGGTGGCCGGGGTGATTGACATGATCGTGATTGACTCCGACGAAGACGGCTCCGATTCCCCCACCCGACTTCCCGCAAAAGAATTCCTCGCGGAACTCCGGATGATCGCTGACAACTTTGAGAAATCGATCGTTCCCCTAAAAGACCTGGAAGGCCGGACTTTGGTTCACGCCACGGTGATCCACCGCGTTGGTCAACTCCTCACCAAGGCTTCCGAGATCGAGGATGTCAACACCTTGATCGCAACCATCGATGGCGAGGACTTTCCCGTCACCATCATGGCAGTCGACGAGGAAACCGACCTTGCCCTGATCCGCGTCAATGCGCGCGGCCTTGTCCCCGTTTCATGGCAGGCGGATGAACCCAAGGTGGGGCAGCTCACCCTGACTCCGGGATCACGACTTCTCTCCGGCGTGATCACCCAACCCGCCCGGGAAGCGCCCAAGCGAGGATACGAACTCAATTACACCAGTGAAAAGCCCAGCGCGTATCTGGGTGTGACATTCTCCGAGGAATTCGACACCCCGGTGGTGGAAACGGTCGCTCTGGAAAGTCCGGCAGATCGAATTGGCATTCTCGAAGGCGACGAAATCATCAAACTCGACGGCACCTCGATCAAGAGTATCGAGCAACTGATCAAGCTGATCTCAAAACGCTCGCCTGGAGAAAAGGTGACCCTTCGAGTCAAACGCGGAGACAAGGAGGTCGTTTTAAAACCGATTCTTGACCAACGGCCCGCCAGCGTCGCGGGTTCCTTCAACCGGGCGGCTTCCCAGCGCGACGGACGTCTTGCTTCCCTCAGCGCCCGTGGCGGCGCCCTCAGCAAACGGAGCAACGGCTTCCCGCGCGCCCTCTACCATGATCAGCCATTAAGTCCGAAACTGACCGGAACGCCCCTGGTCGACCTGGAGGGCAAAGTCATTGGCATCAACATTGCCCGGGCAATGCGTCATCGCTCCCTCGCCATTCCCACCATGCTGATCGACGAAGTGGTTGCCCGCCTTCGCGCGGAAGCGGCACAAAACTAGGAGTTCATCGAGGACTCAATCGCCCTCCCTGAAATGACTTGGCATTTCTACGGCAAAACAGTGGTTCCCTCCCAGATCATGCAGCCATCGCGAACAATTCTTCCCCAACTTCTCACTTTCGCTGTTGCCTCCATTTCTCTTTCCAGCGGCACCACGGTGTATCTTTCGCAAACTGGCGCGGGTCCATTTTCTCCGCCAAATGCCGAAGCATGGGGAGGAGCCAATCGCAGTAACTTCTCTTTCGCCTTCGAAACCTTCATCGACTACACCCCGACAATAGCGGGGGAAAACAACCCGATCATGCTTTGGGAAACCGGTGGAAGCGGAGTCGGGTCCGCCCTGATTCTCGACGGTGTCAATCTTCATTACTTTGCCGGGAACACTAACGATGACGTTTTGACCCGACCCCATGGAATGACCGTTCCTCTCGACGATGTTCAAATCGTTGCTTCGGTTGAGATGGGTGCGGCCGGGGGTGGCGACGAAGTCCTTTCGCTCCACGTGAATGGAAACCTGCTCGGCAGCATTACCGTGAACTCAGGGAATGATTGGACCGGTGGGGAGAATGGCTCGGCTCTTGGCCAGGTCTCCGGGACACAACGCTACACCGGCACCAGCCTCTTCACTCCGGGAAATGTGGTCAACTACCCGGAGACAGACATCAGCTTCAACGCTTATTGGCTGAACTCAGGCGGTGGTCCCGCCGACAATACCATCGAGAACATCGTGATTCCGGAGCCAAGCTCTCTTTTTCTTTGCGGAATCGGATCTCTCGCCTTCCTGCGACGCCGCCGGTAAGCGATCTGCAGGACGCGGAGCTTTCAGGAGGATCACCTCCACCCCTTGCGGTGGCTCTCAACCACGCTAGGCTTGTCCGGATGAGGTTGGAGGAGTTCCTTGGAATCCATCGGCAGTTGGCTCAAGCCAAACGCGCCAGATTCCGGCTGATCTTCTGGTGTTTAATTGCGACCCTGGTCATCTGCCTCTTGATTGCGTTTCAATATCAATCCGAAGCCACTCGATCCACCTCCCGGGTTGCCGCACGATTAGGCTTCGAAGAATTGGCCAAAGACCTGGAGTGGGAATCCAGGATTCGTGAAATGGAGAAAGAGGCCAAAACCTCTTTTGGCACCGAGGTCGTTCGAGTCGAGCTTCCAAGATCGCGCTGGCACGACTTCTCGATGTTTACTGCCGACTACCTTCCTGATGGAAGACCACTCTCCTTCATCACAACCCCTGAAGACCGCTTCCTCTCATTCATCCCCGCCTCTTCCGAGGAATTCTTTTGGGAGACTTTTGACTCAGTAGAGGCAGACTCAAGTTCACGGCACTAACCTACTGCTCCGGCAGGGTGTTCTTCCACTTGTGGAGTTCGTAGCCCTCGCCCAAGCCTCCGATTTCATCGATGAGCTTGGCAGTTTCGGTTCGCCAGCTGTCGTAGTCGGGAGCTTTCCATTTTTCGGCGGAGCTCCGTGGAAAGACGATATAAGTAACGCTCACATCAGAGACCGGCCGGTTGTAGGGAGTGGCCTTGCTGTTGATTTCCTTGGCCATGCGCAGGCTGGCTTCTCCCACTTTAAAGGTCGGCCCTCCGTCTCCCACGATGGCAGGGTAGATTTTTTTACCATGGATCACCGCAACGTAGTCGCCGGTATTCGGCCCCCATGCGCTTTCACGGTCCCCGAGGACATCAATGGGAATGACAATGAAGGGATCATACTCGGCGATGAGAAAACTCCGGCGTTTCAGGTCAGCAATCCCGGCAGTGAGGCGGCTCACCTCGGAGGAATTCCCCTGCTCTTTTGCTTTCTTCAGCATCTTTTCCCATCCCGCGATCATGGGGTTTTCGACATCACCGGTTTTGCGCCATCCGTATTTGGTGAAGGGTTGGTAGTAAGCTGAATTGACAATGCTGTCGGGCATGGTCGGGAGTCGGTCGCCGTCGGAACCGTCGGAGACCACATCCATGTCGGCCTGCATCAGGAAGACCTTTCGCTTCGATTGGGGGTGCTCCATCTCGAGCATGGTCTGGCAGTCGTAGTAATTGTGCTTGGTCAGCACGCGGTCGAAGCGATTGGCATAGCGCTTGATGCGATCTTTTTTGTTATCATAGAGCGCTTTGAAAAAAGGAGAAACCACGGCGTTCTCAACCATCACCTTGAGATCGGGAAGCATCTTCTCCAGCTCCGGGTTCATCGCTTTCAGATCCGCGAATGTCTTGCTCGCTTCGGGACGGTTGACCGTAAACACCAAAGAGGCCTGATAGGTTCCATCCTTTGCCCGTTCTTTTGAAGCAATCGTTCCCTTCTTCTCCGCGACTTCAAATTTGTAGTCAAAGCCTCGCGAGGTTTTGGAAACATCGGTTCCCTTCTTCACCTGATAATAAGGTGGCGGCACCTTGACGGTCTTCTCCACCACGCGTTCCTTGTAAACGATTTTGGGTGATGTTTCGGAAGTCTCCTTGTCCTTTTCCACCACTTTTGCCGGCGAAGATTTCGACCATCCCAGTCTTCGTCGAATCTTCTCCGGGAGAGGAGAGACAATGACCCCTCCCAAAACAAAAATAATCAAAACCAGGGCCACCACTAATTCGGGTCCCTTCTTTTCCTTGCGACGGCCAAGCCCCTCGATTTCGTATGCTGAATTTTTGCGCCCCATCGTTCTTTCCCCTTCAATAAACAACCGACTCAAAAGGGAAAGAGTTTTCAATTTCGTTCCATTCGCTAAAGTCCTGCCATGAGTCGCGAAGACATCAAGCGCCTGACCGAACTCGCCTCCTGTGGCGGATGAGCGTCCAAACTCGGCCAGGCCGAACTCACGCAAGTCTTGCGTGGCCTCACCAATATCTCCGACCCCGACCTGCTGATTGGCTCGGCAAGCTCGGATGACGCCGCGGTGTACCGCATCACCGACGACACCGCTCTGGTCCAGACTCTCGATTTCTTCACTCCCATCGTGGACGATCCCTACCTCTTTGGTCAGATTGCAGCCGCCAATTCCCTGTCCGACATCTATGCGATGGGTGGCCGTCCGATCACCGCGATGAACATCGTGGCCGTTCCCACCGACCTGCTTGATCTCGATACCATCAACCAGATTCTGAAGGGCGGAGCCGACAAAGTCGCGGAAGCCAACTGCTCATTGGCCGGCGGCCACACCGTGCAAAACCCCGAGCCGATGTATGGTCTTTCGGTGACCGGCTTGATTCATCCCGACAAGGTCATCTCGAATGCCGGAGGGAAACCCGGCGATGTTCTTTTACTCACCAAGCCCCTCGGGACCGGCATCATCTCGACCGCCATCAAGCGAGGGATTTGTTCACCCGAGCTGGAGGAAAAAGCCTCGGCCCAAATGGCCAGTTTGAACACCCCCGGCACTCCCATCGCAGCCGCCGGACTCACCCGCGCGGGAACCGACGTGACCGGATTCGGACTGCTGGGGCACCTGAGTCATCTTTGCCGCGAATCCGAGGTGACCGCAGAAATCGAGGCCTCGGCGGTTCCAGCGATGGATGCTCAAGTTTTTGAATTCATCAAACAAGGATGCGTTCCGGGAGGAAGTCGGGAAAACCTGCGACTGGCCAGGGAGTTTACCTGCTTCGAAGACGGCGTGTCCGACGAGGTCCAGACGCTTCTGGCCGACGCGCAAACTTCCGGCGGCTTGTTGTTGGCGGTCAATCGGGATGACCTTGAGCAGGCCAAGGAGATCCTCCTTGAAAATGGAGCACCGATTGCGACTCAGATCGGCGTGTTGACCGAGCCCGGTCCACACGCGGTCGTGGTTTCGTGAAACGCTACTTGGTCTGGCTTTGAGCGGGAACCGGTTTGGGATCCTTGTATTTTGTGACCAGGAAGCCCCCGAGAGCAGCGAGACCGATTCCCAGGAAAAACTGCCAGCGGATCGCCGCCATCCCTCCCTCGGGCGGATGAAGTTTGAGAGCTACCACGGCATTCACGACTGGAGCGCCGGCAAAGATGATCGACATCACCGCGGCCGGAGGCCCTCCCTTTCCGAAGGCCAACAACACCCCGAGAGCGCCGATGGCTCCGACAGTCCCCGCAATCAAGGACCACTTGAAACCTTCTCCGGTAAACTTGAGATTCGATCCCGAAAGCTTCAACAAAATCAAAGGCGCCAAAACAGCGACGAGGAAGTAAGCAATGCCCACAACCAGAAAGGCCTTGTAACGTCCGAATTCCGGATCGGCCATTTTCATGGATCCTTTGTGCAAAAACACCCCGTAGAGGCCCCAAAAGGCCACCGTCATTAACGCAAATCCTACCCAGTTCATTTTATTTGTTCCCGCCATTGTTCATTCAATCGGAACCAGTATCGCCGAACCACGGATCGCCGCCACTCCTAATTTTACAATCAAGGGCACTCCAGGTTCTCCCGGACAGCTTGGGGAATCTCCACCGCCTTCATGTTTTCAAGGTCAACACAGACCGAGGTCATGCTTCCGGTGGCGTGAATGTCGTTGCTTTCATTGACCCGGATCTCGAAGGCGTAACGCACCGAGCGGGTGCGAATCTCGGCCACCGTCACTGACACCTTGATTTGATCGCCAAAACGAACCGGCTTTTGGAAATCAGCTGAAGCCTGAACCCGGGGCCATCCCAGCCCCCCCTGATGAAGGGCAATGTCGCGCGAACGGAGAAAGGCATGCTCGGCCGACTCCATCCAGCGGTAGAAGTTGGAAAAATGGACGAGTCCCGCGAGGTCGGTTTCATAAAACTCCACCGGACGGGACCATTCAAATGAATCACTCATTTTGCCACCACCTCCCTGAAAAGAGCTTCAAATCCATCGGCCATTGCCCCGACATGGTAGCGCGTCTCCACCGCCTTCCGACCCTTTTCTCCCATTTCTGACTTCGCGGATGAATCGAGAATCTCGCGAAGCCCTTTCGTAAGCGCAGCGACCGATTCGGGTTCCACAAGAATCCCCGCACCAGCCTCTCCGACAATCTCGGGGAAAGCCGAGGCGCGGGGCATGACCACCGGAACACCACACGCCATCGCTTCGATGACATAAAGCCCGAAGGCCTCGTGCATGATGACAGGAACCGAAAACACGGTCAGGCTTTTGAGAAACTCGATTTTCTCCTCCCGCTCCAGATTGGGGAGCCATTCAACCCGTCCGGCCATTCCGGCCTGTTCCAGTTTCTCCTTCAATCCCGCGACGTATTGGTCATCGCCTCCACCCATCGTTCCGCCGATGGCAAGAGAGACATTGGGGTCGTCGAGAGCGATGAAGGCATCGACAAGCAAGCCCAAGCCTTTGCCATGATACATGCGGGAAAGAAAGCCAATCCTTTGGCCATCTTGAGGTAGAGCCTGCCCGTAGCCGGACAGATCGATTCCATTGGCGACCACCTTGATCGTTCCTTCTTTTAGCCCCAGCCGGGACTCCATCTCACCGGCATAGAACCGGCTGGGAGCGACGAGGGAGTCACACTCGCCCACTCGAACGCCCATTTCGGTCCAAGCCTGTCCGCGCCAAGGCTCGGGCAGTCCGTCCAGAAAAGTGTCCTCACCCTGAAAGGTGCAAACGACCGGCACTCCCAAACGGGATTTCAATACTCCAGCGAGCCCCGAAAGAAGAGCATTGGAAAGAACGATGACATCGGGCGGATTCTCCCGTCCCAACCACTCGATGAGCTTGTCGGTCTCCTTGCCCAAATTGCTGTCTTCAAGACGGAGCATCTTGCAGGTCATTTCGCCTTGTTCCTTCGCAGAAGTGAGATGACTCCGTCGCGCCACGGCTCTCAACAGCCCGGGCCGGTTCAAGAGCCGGTCCACCCACCGGGGCAACTTGCGGAAGATCTTCGCCTTTTCCTGGAGGTAGACGTTGATCCCTCCGAAAAAGACGGGAGTCGATTCGTCCACCCGTGCCTCATCCAGCTGAAGAGGAAGATACATCGGCACCAAGTGGGCTTCATGGCCCCGGGAGATGAACTCCCGCGCCAGGGCATTGTCCCGCATGCAGGCTCCGCAGTAGTAGCTGCCTGTTCCGGCCGTCAAAATCGTGATTCTCATTTCGACTCCTGGTTTCCGGAAACGGCCCGGATCTTTGCAACTCCCTGATACATGGGGACAAAGTTCCAAAGATCCCGCAAAAATCCAATTCAGATTCGAAGAAAGGCGATCCCTTTGAACTACTCCAAGGCTTTGACTTTCAGATCCCGGAGCGAGAAGAGCCCGCCTTCTTTTAACGGTAAACTGCGTGCTCCGGTCAGGCGCTTCTTTCCAAACCATTCCCGTTTCGCCTCAAAGGCCCGTTCGACAAACTCGCGGCTTCCTAGAACCAGGCCGTCGCTGAAATAGCGAACCCGGCATCGGAGCAACTCGGCACGACTCAGGTCTTTGCCAGAACGCAGCTCGTCGAGGGCCTGTTCTCGAGTCATCCCTCGCTTCTGGTGTTTCCGACCAGCTTCTTTCTCGCGTTTCTTTTCGACTTCGCTTGCTTCGATCCCTTCGCTGAGGAGGAGGCGACGATAGGATGACCGCCCTGTCTTTTCCCAGCTCGCCACGGTGGCATCGAGCACCAGGCAAAGCGCCCGACGAGCCCGTTTGCTGCCACCTAGGGCTTCCGCATATCCGCACCAGCGGTAGTCTTTTGGATCGTCGACGAGACCAGCCCGAACCGGGTTGAGATCGATGTAAGCAGCCATGGTTCGCAGGGCTTCTCCGTCTTCCACGAGGATGCTCTTGTAGCGGTCCTGCCAGAGGGTGCCACGCCGACCATGACGCTTGTTGAACCAACGGCTGAAGCGCTCTTTGAGCTCCTTCATGAAATGCTTGAGGCTACAAAGCCGTGAGAGGTATTGCTCGATGGTGGATTGATAAAGTTCTTCCATGTCCTTCTCGGTCATAACCTCCAGTTCGGCCTTGAGCTGGGCAAGGTAGGGGCGCGAGTAGAGGAGGCTGAGGTGTTGAAGGAGCCGGGCTTCTCGCTCTGCCCGG
Organism: Akkermansiaceae bacterium; assembly: GCA_050049035.1. Taxonomy (GTDB): domain Bacteria; phylum Verrucomicrobiota; class Verrucomicrobiia; order Verrucomicrobiales; family Akkermansiaceae; genus SW10. Next base: position 23,842 of record JASFWU010000006.1, read on the forward strand.
TCACCTTTCTGGAATCGACGGAGAAATTTTTCACGCTCTGGGACGCGCACGAGGAGATGGAAATGGTTGCCCATCACGGCGTAGGTGAGGATTTCAACCCCCGAGAATCGTTCGAGCCGTCTCATGATGCGCCGAAAGGCCTCTTTCTCGACCTCTCCGAACAACAATTCGCCTCCGGCGACTCGCGACATCACATGGTAGGAGCAGGTTCGGTCTTCAAAGACAAAGCGGCGGCGCTTTCCGCTTCCCCAGCCGGGCCTTTTGAGGGCGATTCCGCCTATCATTTTCCC
>JASFWU010000094.1:0-8806 GCA_050049035.1 Akkermansiaceae bacterium
GCTCCTTTCTGGAACTGCGGGAGAGTCACTTTACGCGTTCCCTCGCAGGCAATCAGCAGGGAGGCAATGTCAATACCGATCAAATTGTACCCGTGATAGAGACCGTGGGGATTGCTCGCGCCGAACCATTCGTCGATATTTTCGGTGGCAAGCATGCATAGCTCCAGATGGAGATGGGCCCGGGTGCGGTTGATTCCTCTTCCGGTAAATCCCATCACCGCGAATGGTTGCCCCGCATTCAACTTGTCACCAGCCGAGACATCAATTCGCGAAAGGTGCGCGTAAAGACTGTAAAAGGGCCCGCAGTCCCAATCGTGCCGGATGACGACATACTTTCCGTAGTTGCTGGCGCCGGCATTCTTGTTGGTGTAAACAACCTCTCCTTTGTCGATGGCTCGAATCTCGTCGAGCGGATTGTTATTGCGGTCCCGCTTCGTGGGCTTGATGTCGATTCCCTCGTGGAATTGGACCGCAATGATACCATCCTTTTCAGTCCGCCTCAAAGTACGAACAAAGCCGTACTGCCCGGCGGTCCATGGGGAGGATTCCTGCCCTTCGAAAACCCGGGGGACATACATGTAGAATTCCTCAGGCTTGTCACCGAAGATGGCCCGGTTGTCGGTGGGGAGGACGAGACGAAGTGGTTCCTCGGCAGGGAGAATGCCGACGGCCGCAAGGAGGAGGGCGAAGCGAATCATTGGGAGCGGCGGCGATTGCGTTCTTCCTGGGCTTCCCGCATGGCCTTTTGAGCGGCCTTGCGTTGCTTTTCGTGACCTTTGATCCGGGCCTTCCACTGCTCGCGGGTTTCCCCGGTGATGGGCATGGCGTATTCAAACCGGATGATCTCGACCTGCTGAATGCCCCGCCAGATGACCAGCTTGCCGTCCCGCACCGGGCGATCGATATAGACCACATCGACCGGGCGGCCGTTGAGCATCGCCACCATCCATTTGTCCTGGTTGCTGGTGGTCACCGCGGCGATCCGGCCACTGGCCGCTTTATCAAAGGCAAAGGTCGCTCCGTAAGTCCCGTCCTTGGTCTGGAAATGCTTTAATGACACGATTTCATCGAGGCGGTTGATCGGGGTCTTTTGAAAAAAGAGCTGCTTGTTTCCCATTGGAACCGGGAAGACCATTTTTTGGCCGTCGGTAGGTTTGCCCTGAAGGTGAAAGGTCAGCCGGTTTTTTTGAGGCTTCTTTCCCATGGAAAAGGCGGGCGCAACAGTCAGCGCGAGAAGAAGCGGGATCAGTAGGGTTTTCATCGTGGTGTTTGGTTAAGGTTGGGGACAAAACGGATTGGTTTTCTTTTCGTGACCAATGCTGGTCTGCGGCCCGTGACCGGGAAAAACCGCCGTTTCGTTTGGCAGAGCGTAGAGGCTTTTGCGGATGGCGTCGAGGAGTTGATCGTGGTTCCCGCCGGGAAGGTCGGTCCGTCCAATGCTCCCATTGAAAAGGGTGTCGCCTGCAAAAAGAAAGGACTCGGAATCGAGATGAAAGCAAAGGGACTCCGGCGAGTGACCGGGAACATGGCTCAGGGAGAAGTGAAAGTCGTCAATGGTGAGCAAATCCTTGCCCTCGAGAACTTCGTCGACGGTATACGGCGGAATATTGACGGGCAGGCCCATTTCGCGAACCCGGTCCTCCATGATGACATCGGGGGCGTAATCACGGAACGCGTAGACTCGTGCCCCGGATTCACTCAAAGCAGCGACGTCGTCAACATGATCAAAGTGCTGATGGGTCAGGAGGAGGTGGGTGGGCGTGAAGCCTTGCTCTTCAACAAAGCGGGCGATCCCGGCCGGTGCATCGATGACGACGCAGGTTTTGTCCTCCCGGACCAGCAGGTAGCCATTGGTATCGACGAAACCGCCGGTGTAGGTGTGCAGGGTCATGAGCGGAGATGGTCGATGGCTGGGGCGATGTCCTCGAAGGGAATGGTGGAGCAGGTCAAGGCGTGCCCGGGTTGATTCAGGAGCACGAAAGTTCGCTTGCCACCCGAGAACTTCTTATCACGAGAGAGTTTCTCAAGCACGAGATCGGTGGAAATGTCCGGGGCCAAGGTTAATGGGAGCTGAAAGTGGGCGAGGAGGTTGAGGATGCGCTGCGAAGCGTCGGGCGAAAGCCCAGCATGATCTTCGGACAGCTTCAAGGCCGAGCGGATCCCCAGCGAGATCGCCTCGCCGTGAAGCATGCTACCATAGGAAACCGAGGCTTCGATTCCGTGGCCGATGGTGTGGCCAAAATTGAGAAGAGCGCGGGTGCCGGAAGTTTCCTGTTCATCCTCCTCCACGATGCGGGCTTTGATCGCGACATTACGAGCAATGAGCTCCGCGGGGACGTGTTGGTCGAGCGGGTCGAGCTTTTCGAGGTCGCCGAGCATCGCTTCATCGCGAATGGCGGCGTGTTTGATGACCTCGGCAAAGCCTTCCCGAAATTCACGACCGGGCAGGGTCAGGAGGGTGTCTGGATCAGTGAGGACAAGACGAGGTTGATGAAAGGCCCCGAGGAGGTTTTTCCCCTCCGGGGTGTTCACGCCCGTTTTTCCTCCGACCGCCGAGTCAACTTGCGAAACGATGGTGGTGGGAATCTGCACAAAAGGAATACCCCGATAGAAAATGGAAGCGATGAAGCCTGCGAGGTCCCCGGTGACTCCGCCACCGAGAGCAATGACAAAGGAGGAACGGTCATGCCCGGCCCGGATAAGCTCACGGGAAATTTCGTCGGCCTGGCTCATCGATTTGGAACCTTCTCCCGAAGGGATAATGTGCGAACTGGTTTCGTATCCGGCTTCGGACAGGGAATTGGCGACCTTCTCAAGGTAATGTTCTGCGACCTTGGAATCGGTGACGATGGCCGCCTTTCCCTTGAGTCCGGCGGCCTTGATGCGGGTGCCGGCCTCGGCGAGGAGGCCGGGGGCGACGAGAATTTCGTAGGAACGGGAGCCGAGATTGACTTGGACGGTGTTCATTGATGACGACTGCGATGCCAGATGGTGGTGTCAGGATTCTGGAGAATGCCGACGGGAAGATCTTCGAGTTCGAATTGGCGGACAAGGTGCTTGAGAAGAGCGAGCGAGGCAAGCGCATCGTAAAGTGCGTCGTGCCAGGTCTTCTCTGGAGCATGAGAGGCAAAGTCATTCAGGCCCAGAGCCGTGCAAAGATCGCCAAGTGAATGCGACGGCTGATCGGGCCACGCGGCGCGCGAGAGTTGCAAGGTGTCGATCCAAGGGCCGAAAGAATGGCCGGGAAAGGCGCGAAGGAATCGTTTCTCGGTGCCATGCCCGTGGGCCACCACCGGTCCCCGCATGAGATTCCGTTTTACCACCGGCCAGAGCGACAAAAGGGAGGGCGCATCATGGAGATCTTCGGTGGTGATGCCGTGGACCTTACGGGCCGACCAGGTGATGTCTTGATCACATTGCAGAAAAGAAACGAAGGGATCGTGGATTCCTTTTTCCGCAGACCAGGTTGCGAGGCCAATCTGCACCGGAGCGTCGGTGCGTCCTTTGGCAGTGCCCGCCGATTCGAAATCGATGGCAGTGAAAATGGCGTCGCGAATCTTGATGAAGGGGAGATAGCGAAAGTGGCGAAGGTTGGGAATGGGAAACCGACTTGGTCATGCTGATCCAAGCTTCTGGTGTATTTCGTGGATTTTTCCCTCGGGGAATTCAAAGAATGTGGCAATTTCTCCGTAAGATGAACGTGAGGATTGCTTCATTGATCTTTTTCGGAGCGGCTGCAATGGCGGCTGCGGCTGACAAGGTGGATTTCCAGCGGGAGGTTCGACCGATTCTTTCGGACAAGTGCTTTTTTTGCCATGGAACCGACCCTGAAACGCGGGAAGCTGATTTGCGTCTCGATACGCCGGAAGGGGCCTACGAGAATCTGGGCGGTTACGCGGCTGTAGTGCCGGGGAAAGTAAAGGAGTCCGAGGTCTACGTGCGGATCACCAGCAAAAAGAAAAAGGAGGTCATGCCGCCTCCTGAGTCGCACAAAACGCTGACCGCCGCTGAGATCGAAATTCTCAAGAAATGGATCGAGCAAGGGGCCGAATACGAAGAACACTGGGCCTACCAGGACTTCAAGAAGGTCGATGCCCAGCCCGGGAAGGAAATCGACGATCTCGTGATGAGACAGTGGAAGGCCGCCGGGGTGAAGGGGAGCGATCCCGCTTCAAAGGAAACACTGATCAAGCGACTCTCCTGGGACCTCCGTGGAGTTCCACCAACCTCAGCCGAAACGGCGCAGTTTCTCGCGGACAAATCTCCCCAAGCCTGGGAGAACCTCGTGGATCGGTTTCTTGCGGATCAAAAGTATGGCGAGCGAATGGCGCTCTGGTGGCTCGATCTCGTCCGCTATGCCGACACCATCGGCTACCACAGTGACAATGAGATGAAGGTGTCGCCTTACCGCGACTACGTCATCGATTCCTTCAATCGCAACAAGCCGTTCAGCGACTTCACGATGGAGCAGCTTGCAGGTGATTTGCTTCCCAATGCCACCCTCGAGCAAAAGGTGGCCTCGGGATACAACCGGCTTCTTCAAACGACCGAGGAAGGGGGCGCGCAGGAGAAAGAATACCGCGCAATCTATGCCGCAGATCGCGTGCGAAATGTTTCCGAGGTTTGGCTCGGATCGACCCTTGGGTGCGCGCAATGCCACGACCACAAGTACGATCCCTTCACGACCAAGGATTTCTATTCCATGGCTGCCTTTTTCGCTGACATCAAGGAACGCGGAATCGGCAAACGCCAGCCGAACCTCACCGTGCCGGCCAAAGCCGATCAGGCCCGGATCGCGGCGCTCCATCAACAGATCGCGGCTGGTCAGATTGCTACCCTGTTGAAAAACGACGCCAAGTTCCGCGCTCGTGTTGAGGAGGGGTTCAAAAAGTGGCTTGCGAAAGGCAGTGTTGCCCAATCGACCTGGAGCAAGGTGCGGCCAAGCAAGTTTCAGGCTCCCAAAGAAACGACGTTGGTTTTGCAAAAGGACGGCACGGTCATCGAGACAGGAAAGAATCCCTCCAAGGCCAGTTACCGTATGAACCTGCCTCACACCGGAAAAGTGGCGGCGGTCAAGCTGGATGCACTCACCGACCCCAGCTTCCCGACCAAGGGTGGCTTTTCCCGGTCCAACGGCAACTTTGTCCTCACCGGTGTTGAGCTGAAGTTGAAAGGAAAGGCCCTCAAGATTTCCAGGGCAAAGGCCGACTACGAGCAAAGCGGTTTCCCGGTGGCTCATGCCATCGATCGCAATGCAAACAGCGGTTGGGCCGTAGGAGCGCACGAACCGGGGCGCCGCAAGGGAACCCGCCACGCGGCTTTCTTCCTCGAGCGTCCGGTCGATCTCAAAGCGGGCGAGGAGCTCGAGTTGACCCTGCATTATCAATCTCAGCATGCGGGTCACACCATCGGACGCCTGGGCGTATCAATCACCGATAATCCGGCAGCCGCCCTGGACGGTCTTTCCGGACCTCCGCCGAAGGTTCTTGCCGCTTTGAAAGCGAACAGCCGGTCGCCGCAGCAACTGACCCTCTTGAAAAATTACTATGAGAAGTCTGGTCCCGAAGCGGCTGCTCAACTCGCAAAGCTCAATGGGCTTGAGGCGGAAATCAAAAAGATCGAGTCGGGCCAACGCCAAATGCTCGTCTCCGAGGCCTTGCCCACGCCGCGCATGACGAGGATCCTTCCGCGAGGGAACTGGATGGATGATTCCGGTGACGAAGTGCAGCCGGCGGTCCCTGAGTTTTTGCAGGAAGGAACCTGGAAGATCGAGGGACGACGGGCCAATCGACTGGATCTTGCAAATTGGATTCTTCACAAGGAAAACCCGTTGACGGCCCGCTCGACAATGAACCGCGTGTGGCGCTTGTTTTTCGGACGAGGCCTCTCCAGTGACGTCACCGATTTGGGAGGACAAGGGCAGGTGCCTTCTCATCCGGAACTACTCGACTGGTTGGCGGTGGACTTCCGCGACAACGATTGGAACTTCAAGCGGATGGTGAAGAAAATTGTCACCAGCGAGGTCTATCGTCAGAGCTCATTGGTGAGTTCCTACATGCGGGAAAAAGACCCGTCGAACGAGCTGATTGCCCGCCAGGGACGTTGGCGCGTCGAGGCGGAGTTCGTGCGTGATTCCGCTCTGCAGATTTCCGGTCTGCTCAATGACACCTCGGTTGGCGGGGGAAGCGTGAAGCCTTATCAGCCCGCGGGATTCTGGCAGCATTTGAACTTTCCGCGAAAGACCTGGAAGCAAAGCCAGGGTGGCGATCTCTATCGTCGCTCGATCTACACCTTCTGGTGCCGGACCTTCCCTCATCCTTCCATGGTGGCCTTTGATGCTCCCAGTCGCGAGGAATGCACCGCCGAGCGCGCGCGGTCGAACATTCCCCAGCAGGCTCTGGCGATGTTGAACGATCCCATTTTCGTGGAAGCCTCGCGCGTTTTCGGAGCCCGCATTGCAAAAGCCAAAGGTGAACCCCGGACCAAGATTGAATGGGCCATGAAGGAAGCTCTCTCGCGTCCGGCAACCAAAGAAGAGACCGACCTGTTGATGGCGGTCTACAAGAAGCAGCTCGACAAGTTCACCAAAGATGAAGCTGCGGCACGCGAGTTCCTTTCGACCGGTGAGTGGCCTGCTCCTGACGGGATCGCTCCGGCCGAAGCGGCAGCCTGGGGACAGGTCGGACGTGTGATCTTGAATGCCTACGAAACAACCTCTCGATTCTAAAAGCGATGATTGAAACAACCAACCGAAGGACCTTTTTAAATCGTTCCACCGTGGGGATCGGAGCGCTGGCATTGCAGCAGCAATTGTTTGGTGAAATCGACAGCGGGATCAAGCTGGCCGGTTCACCGAAAGCCAAGCGGGTCATCTTTTTGTGTATGGCCGGTGGGCCTTCTCATCTGGAGACGCTCGATTACAAACCGACCCTCGCCAAGATGCATGGTCAGGCGATGCCGGAATCGATCACCAAGGGACAACCCATTGCCCAACTGCAGGGTAAGGCTCTGAAATGCCTCGGGCCACAGTGGGATTTCATCAAGCAGGGGAAGTCAGGGCAGGAAATTTCCTCCCAGCTTCCGTTCATCGGGAAAATGGCGGACGATATTGCCATTGTTCGCTCGATGACCACCAAGCAGATCAATCACGATCCCGCCCACACCTTTATGAATTGCGGGACGCAGATTTCCGGCCGCCCGTGCATGGGATCGTGGATTCAATACGGCCTCGGGAGCGCAACCCGCGATCTCCCCGGATTTGTCGTTCTCACCTCGGTGGGAGGCGGACAGAGCCAACCGATCGCCTCGCGTCAATGGCACAGTGGATTCCTGCCTAGCAAATACCAGGGTGTGCATTTTCACTCAAAAGGAGATCCCGTTCTTTATGTGGGCAATCCCAAAGGCGTTGGTCGGGCCGATCAACGACAGGTCATCGACGCAGTCAACGGGTTGAACGAGATCCGCAATGGAGTGGTCGAGGATCCCGAGATTGCCACCAAGATCTCGCAATACGAAATGGCTTTCCGCATGCAGGCCAGCGTGCCCGAGTTGGTTGATTTGAAAGGGGAAAGCAAGAAGACCCTCGAAATGTATGGGGCCAAACCGGGCGACGGTTCATTTGCGAGCAATTGTCTGCTCGCCCGTCGACTGGCGGAACGCGGTGTCCGCTTTATCCAACTCTACCATCGCGGATGGGATCATCACGGTGGAGTGAAACGCGGAGTGGCCACCACCGGAAAACTGGTGGACCAGGCCAGCTGGGCCCTGGTGCAGGACCTCAAACAACGGGGAATGCTGGAAGACACCCTGGTCATTTGGGGCGGGGAGTTCGGACGGACCCCAATGTCGCAGGGCGGCGGAAAGAATCCCGGACGGGACCACCACATCAAAGGCTTCTCACTCTGGATGGCCGGTGGTGGCATCAAGGGCGGGGTGACTCACGGAGCCACCGATGATTTTGGCTACAATGCGGTCGAGGATGTTGTCACCGTTCACGACCTCCACGCCACCATGCTGCATCTCCTCGGCATTGATCACCAGAAGTTCACCTACAAGTTCCAGGGGCTCGATATGCGCCTCACCGGGGTGGAACCCGGCGTCAAGGTGGTGAAGAACATTCTCGCCTGATCCGGATTCCCACTTCGATGCTCTTGCGGAACGATAACGCTCTGCTCCACTTTTCGAGAGATGAGTGAGGATCAATCCGGGTTCGAGGGCAAAGGCGAAGGCGGGGACAGCGGGCGGTCCCGCGCGTTTCGTCGGCAGGGATTGGTGTCCGGGAATGGTACCGCAGGGGATCTTTTCCACTACTTTATGATTCTCGTGTTGCTGGCGATCGTCTTCGTGCTCGGGGGGTCGCTCTTTTGGTTTCTCCTCAATCATACCAGTGAGCACTTGACGTGGACCCGGGCGAAAAGCAGGGCGGTGGGGCAGGGACAGTTTTTCTTCGGCGGTTTTCTTTCGGTGGTTTGGGCCGTGAAAAGATACTGGAAACCCCTCAGCAAGGAGTGAGAGTCAGAATCTTAGGGGTGAAAGTCGTAGGTGTTTCGTTGGACCAAAAAGACGAAAAGTAGCGAAGAAATTAGTGACGGAATTTCCTTCGTTGGACGTTTGCAGGGTGAATGATTTTCAAAGGCCTGAATTTACACCGTCTTCTCTCTTGGTCCCTTGTGGTAGTTGATTTCAGCCCGTTTTCTTTTTCTCAGGACACTAAAAAAAAGCCACTGAGTCCCTACGTCAAAAGTGTCCGAGACTTCGTCGATCCATTGGTGAACATCAAGAAGTCAAAGCGACAAGAGTTCACCGT
>JASFWU010000095.1:0-8803 GCA_050049035.1 Akkermansiaceae bacterium
TTCGGGAGGCCCAGCCGTTAAGGGTTGGAGGAGAACAACAGCGGGGATCAGTTTTTTAAGATTCATGTGGGTTGATTTCTAGTCGTCTTTTGGAATGACAAAGCGGGTGCTGGCCGGCCCCAGAAGGAGAGCCTGGCCGGTTTCGAGGGAAAAAACACCCCCATTGGATTGTGCGGCAAACTCGTCGTTGGCCGAACGCATCAAAAGCTGGCCGCGTGCCTTCAAGAGCTCACGTTCGACGAGGTAATCGGCCTCCGACATGGTCGTGGTGGTGCGGATGGCACCCTCATCGTCAAAGAGCCAGAGCTTGAGGGATTCACCGGCAAGAAGCGTTTCCTCATCGGGGCTGCCGTCGCTTTTGACCTTCAGGGTTTCAATAGTGAGGAGCGAGACCCGCTTCCTTTCCTCGTTAAAGTAAGGGAGGGTGAGGTCGGTGACGACCGCTCCGGCGGGAATGTTGATCAGTGGCTTCTTACGATTGCGCCCTGCGCTACCGGCGACGTTTTGTTGTCGCTCCATCTGTTTCTTTTTTGCTGCTTTGTCGCGATCACCCCCGCAGGAGAGGGGAACGAAGCAGCAGACAGCGAGAATGGTTTTCCAGGCCTTCATGAAACCGGGTGTGCCGCACGATGAATGGCGAGGAGGCGAATGAGGACGTCCTCGATCTGATCAAGAGGAACCTGATTGGGGCCGTCGGAGAAGGCTTCAGCAGGATTGCGATGGACTTCCATGAAGATCCCGTCGACTCCTGCCGCCACTGCGGAGCGGGCAAGGACAGGGGCAAGGGCGCCATCTCCGCCCGTTGTGCCTCCAAGACCTCCCGGACGTTGCACCGAGTGGGTGGCATCGAAGATGACGGGCACATTCTGTTCCCGGATCCAAGGAAGCGATCGCATGTCCGCGACCAGATTGTTGTATCCAAAAGTGGTGCCCCGCTCGGTGATGGCAAAGCGATGGCAGTCGAAATGGGTTAGCTTGCCAATGATGGGAGCGATGTCCCAGGGAGCCAGAAATTGCCCTTTCTTCACGTTCACCGGTCGGCCGCTTTGAGCCGCTGCCGCCAGAAGATCGGTCTGGCGGCACAGGAAGGCGGGAATCTGCAGAAAATCGATGGTTTCAGCGGCGATTCCCACTTCCTCGGGGGTGTGAACATCGGTTGTCACCGGGACCCCGAGTGACTTTCCAATCTCACCCAGAATCCGGCAGCCTTCCCGGACTCCCGGTCCGCGAAATGAATCGACCGAAGTTCGATTGGCTTTGTCGTAGGACGCCTTGAAGACAAACTTTAAATCGAGTCTCCTGGCGATCGCGGCCAGAGCCTCCGCCATTTCCCAGGCGAAGGATTCGTTTTCCAAGGCACACGGACCCAGAAGGAAAAAGGGGTCTCCGGACCCGACGGTGAAGTTGCCCAGCGAAAAAGTGTTCATGCAGGATCGGGTTCGGGGTGGGTGGCGGAGACTTCGTCGAAGAGCTTGCGGAGGTTGTCCACCGCCAGCTTGAGGAGGTTTTCTTCGGCTTGATTCAGATTTCCTCTTGTCTTGTCGCGTAGCATTTCCAGCGAATCCACCACGCTCCGGGCGGCCCGCATGTTGACAATGGTTTCACCGGTGGCGGGGTTGGGAATACGGCCGAGAAACAAACCACCGTTCTGGGCCTGAAAATAGACAAACGAGGCAAACCGGGGATCGGGTGCTTCGCCTTCAATCGAAGAATCACTCATGTGACCGAAAAGCTAACGGAGGGGAGATCGAATCACAAGGTTAGGGTCACGGTGTTCCGTGGACCCTTTGCTCGTCCGAGCCAACTGCGACAATCTGTCGAGGTGTTTCGGTCAATCTGGGACAATTTGGCGCAACCGGAATCGTTGAGACTTTGTGAAACCCCACAACGACGGGGATTTCCAGCATTGGCACGCAGGATGCCAAGAGAGAAGGCAAATCATTGTTGGTCGATCGGCCGACTCATTCAAATCCTGACTTAGAAAGATACCCCTATGAGCAAAATTCTCGGAATCGACCTCGGAACCACAAACTCCTGCATGTCTGTCATGGAGGGTGGTGAAGCTACCGTTCTCGAAAACTCGGAAGGCGCCCGCACCACTCCATCCGTGGTGGCCTTTGCCAAGAATGGAGAGCGTCTTGTCGGACAGGCTGCCAAGCGGCAGGCCGTCACCAACCCCAAAAATACCGTGTTCTCGGCCAAGCGTCTGATCGGACGGAAGTTCGATGAGCTCACCGACGAGGACAAGCGGGTCCCTTACGCGATTGTCAAAGCCGACAACGGGGACGCCCACATCGAAGTGGAAGTGGAAGGGGAGAAGAAGATCTTCTCGCCCCAGGAAATCGCCGCCATCATTCTCGGAAAATTGAAATCCGATGCCGAAGCCAAGCTCGGTGAAACGATCACCGAGGCTGTCATCACGGTGCCAGCATATTTCAACGACTCGCAGCGAAATGCCACCAAGGCTGCCGGTGAAATTGCCGGCCTCAAGGTGCGCCGGATCATTAACGAGCCCACCGCAGCTTCGCTTGCCTACGGCCTTGATTCCAAGAGCGACCAAAAGGTGGCCATCTATGACCTTGGAGGGGGAACCTTCGACATCTCGGTCCTTGAAATCTCGGACGGTGTCTTCGAGGTGCTCGCGACCGACGGTGACACCCAGCTTGGTGGCGACGATTGGGACAATGCTCTCATCGATCATATTGTTGCCGAGTTCAAGTCGGCCGAGGGAATTGATCTTTCCGGCCAGCCGGATGCCCTCCAGCGCATCAAGGAAGAAGCGGAGAAGGCCAAGATTGCTCTCTCGTCTTCTCAAAACTACGACCTCAATCTGCCATTCATCACCGCCGATGCCACGGGTCCCAAGCACATTCAGCTGAGCCTTTCCCGCTCCAAACTGGAGCAGCTCACCGAGCACCTTTTTGCCCGGACCAAGAAACCAGTTACCGAGTGTCTTTCCGAAGCTGGTGTGAGTGCCGGTGAACTCGACGAGCTTGTTCTCGTGGGTGGCATGACCCGCATGCCGAAAGTCGTAGAGACCGCCAAGGAACTCGCCAACAAGGCCCCTCACCAGGGGGTGAACCCCGACGAAGTGGTTGCGATTGGTGCGGCTATCCAGGGCGGGGTTCTGCAGGGCGACGTGAAGGACGTTCTTCTTCTCGACGTTACTCCGCTCACGCTCTCAATCGAAACCGAAGGTAGCCGTGCGACCGCCATGATCGAGCGTAACACCACGGTGCCCGTGAAGAAGTCGCAGGTTTTCTCGACCGCTGCCGACAACCAGCCGGCCGTGGACATCCGCATCTGTCAGGGTGAGCGCCCGCTCTTTGCGGACAACAAGCTCCTCGGAAACTTCCAGCTCTCAGGAATCGAGCCCGCTCCACGCGGCATGCCTCAGATCGAAGTGACCTTCGACATCGATGCCAACGGAATCCTCCACGTTTCCGCCACTGACAAAAAGTCCGGCAAGGAGCAGAAGATTTCCATCGAAGGTTCCAGCGGACTTTCGGAAGAGGAAATCGAAAAAGCCAAGCGCGATGCCGAGGCCCACGCCGAGGAAGACAAGAAGCGCGCCGAGGCGGTCGATACCAAAAACAACGCCGAGTCCATGGTTTACCAGGTTGAGAAGCAGCTGGGTGAACTTCCGGAGGAAGCCCCAGCCGAACTCAAGGACATGATCACCGGCAAGCTCGATGCCGTCAAAGGCGCCCTCAAGGCCGACGATCTCGATCTCATCAAGTCAACGACCGAAGATCTTGAGAAGTCTCTTGGTGAACTCGCCCAAGCAGCTCAGGCCGCTGGAGCACAGATGCCTGACATGGGTGGTGCTCCCGACGTCGAGCCTGCGGACGACGAGTCTGAGGAACCACGCCAGGCCAAAGGCAAGGTCGTCGACGCCGAAGTCGTGGACGCCGACAAATAAGTAAAATACTTCGGCTCCCGTCTGAAGAATGGGCGGGGGCTGCCCAACAAAAATCCAACAAGAACCAAAAACCAACAAACAACTACTATGGCTAGTATCAAACCACTCGGAAATCGCGTCCTCGTGAAGCGACTCGAAGCAGAAGCAGTCTCCGCCGGAGGCATCGTTCTTCCTGACTCCGCTCAGGAAAAGCCCCAGGAAGCTGAAGTCACTGCCCTCGGAACCGGCGGCACCGACGAGAACGGCAAGGAGATCGTCTTCGACGTCAAGGTCGGCGACAAGGTCCTCATTTCCAAATACGGCGGCACCGACGTCAAGGTCGATGGTGAAGACCAGCTCATCCTTTCACAGTCGGACATCCTCGGTGTCCTCGTTGACTAAGAACGAGATCTTTCAAACTTCAAACTGAACACTTCAAACTAAAAGAAAATGGCTAAACAACTCCAATTCGATGAAGCAGCACGGCAGACCCTTCTCCGGGGTGTCGAAAAGCTGGCTCGCGCCGTCAAGGCAACCCTCGGACCTGCAGGTCGCAACGTCATCCTCGACAAGAAGTTCGGTTCTCCGACTGTGACCAAGGACGGTGTGTCCGTGGCCAAGGAGATCGAGCTCGAGTGCCCCTACGAAAACATGGGTGCCCAGCTGATCAAAGAAGTCTCCTCGAAGACCTCCGACATCGCCGGTGACGGAACCACCACCGCAACCGTGCTTGCCGAGGCCATCTACAAGGAGGGTCTTCGCAACGTGACCGCCGGTGCCAATCCGATCCGCCTTCAGCGCGGTATCCTCAAGGCTTCCGAGGCCATCGTGGCCAAGCTTCAGGAAATCTCCAAGGAGGTTTCCGAGTCCAAGGAAATCGCCCAGGTTGCCACCGTTTCGGCCAACTGGGATTCTGAAATCGGTGACATCATCGCCGAGGCCATGGACAAGGTCGGTAAGGACGGAACCATCACCGTTGAGGAAGCCAAGGGAATCGAAACCACTCTCGATGTGGTGGAAGGGATGCAGTTCGACAAGGGCTACCTCAGTCCTTACTTCGTGACCGACCCCGAGACCATGGACTGCAACCTTGAAGGTGCTTACATCCTCATTCATGAGAAGAAGATTTCCAACCTCAAGGATCTCCTTCCGGTTCTCGAGAAGGTTGCCAAGACCGGCAAGCCGCTTCTCATCATCGCCGAAGACGTCGAGGGCGAAGCCCTTGCTGCTCTCGTGGTCAACAAGCTCCGCGGAACCCTCAACATCGCCGCCGTCAAGGCTCCTGGCTTTGGTGATCGTCGTAAGGCCATGCTCGAGGATATCGCGATCCTCACCGGAGGTCGCTGCATCACCGAGGACCTCGGAATCAAGCTTGAGAACATCGAAATCGACGACCTTGGTGAAGCCAAGCGCGTCACCATCGGCAAGGAAGAGACCGTCATCGTTGAAGGTGGTGGTGGATCCGAGGCCATCTCCGGCCGCGTCAACCAGATCCGCAAGCAGATCGCCGACACCACTTCCGACTACGACCGCGAGAAGCTCCAGGAGCGTCTCGCCAAGCTTGCCGGCGGTGTTGCAGTCATCAACGTCGGTGCTGCCACCGAGTCCGAGATGAAAGAGAAGAAGGCCCGCGTGGAAGATGCCCTTCACGCCACCCGCGCTGCGGTGGAAGAAGGAATCGTTCCCGGAGGTGGAACCGCTCTCATCCGCGCCACCACGCTCATTGGTGATCTCGGTCTGGAAGGCGATGAAGCCACCGGCGCCAGCATCATCACCTCGGCCATCGAAGCTCCTCTTCGCCAGCTCTCGGCCAATGCCGGAATCGAAGGAGCTCTCATCGTCGAGCATGTCAAGAACGAGTCAGGCAATGTTGGCTACAACGTTGCCACCGGTGAATACGTCGACCTCATCGAGGCCGGGGTGGTTGATCCGACCAAGGTCACCCGTTCTGCTCTCCAGAACGCGGCTTCGATCTCCGGCCTGATGCTCACTACCGAGGCTCTCATCACCGATATCCCCGAGCCCGAGCCTGCCGACACCGGCCACAGCCACGACCACGGCGGCATGGGCGGCATGATGTAAGGGATTGATCCACAATCATTCGCAAAAGCCGGACGGGAAACCGTCCGGCTTTTTTGATTCCCGAGATCATTGCCGTGATTGCTTTGGTCTTGTCTCCGGTGCAGGTGTCCATTAGCACCGTGGCCCCGCGGGCGGGGCAAGATTTGATATGAGTGCTTTGCAGAAGCTGGTGACACCGGAATCGGTGATTCTTGAACTCACTGAAACCGATCATGAGGAGGTCGTTCTCGAGATGATTGGTCACCTTTGCAAGATCGGCAAAATCCCTTCAGGTGACTGCTATTGCATGGGAAATGCCGTGCTGGAGCGGGAGTCGCATGTCGCAACCGGGGTCGGTGCCGGGGTGGCGATCCCTCACGCCCGGGTTAAGGGGCTCAAGGAAACGTTGGCGGTTTTCGGCCGCTCGAGCGATGGAGTGGACTTCGAGTGCCCGGATAACGTCCCTTGCCGGCTCATCTTCCTGATGCTCGTTCCGGAGGAAAAGGCGGCACGCCATTTGCAGATGCTGGCCGAGCTGGCCCGGGTATTCCAGCAAGCCGGACTACGCAAGATGCTTGAAGAAGCCCGGACCGTTGATGAGATTTGTGACGTCTTCGCCAATGCGACGACCGCCGCGTGACCTTTTTTTGACCATGACCATTGCCCAGACATTGCGGGAGAAGCTTCTGTCCTCCTTGACGGAACTCGGAATCGAAGTACCGGCACCTGAACGGATTCAGGTGACCAAGGCGGCAGATCTTCGTTTTGGCGATTTCCAGAGTAACGCCGCCATGATGCTGGCGAAACCTGCCGGACGAAATCCCCGCGACCTCGCGGCCGATCTGATGGACGGAATTTCTGCGGGCGATCTCTGTGAGGTCTCGATCGCCGGACCGGGGTTTCTAAATTTTACCCTGACAGAGAAAGCCTGGGCTGACCTCGCTCGGGCGCAGTGGGAAAGCGACCACCTGGCCGTATCCACTGTCAAGAATCCCAAAACGGTCGTGATTGACTTCTCCGCTCCAAACGTCGCGAAGCCCATGCACATCGGGCACATCCGTTCCACCATCATTGGAGAGTGTCTTGCGCGGGTGGCCACCAAGGTTGGTCACAAGGTCATTAAGGACAACCACATCGGTGATTGGGGAACGCAGTTCGGGATGGTCACCTGGGCGTGGAAAAAAGGAGTCGATGAAGCTCGGTTGGAAGAGGAACCGCTGCAGGAGTTATTGAGGCTCTATCGAACCGCTTCGGATGCTTCCAAGGAGGACGAGGCCATTCGCGAGGAGTGCCGGGCTGAGTTGGTCAAACTTCAGCAAGGGGACGAAGAGAATCTCGAAATCTGGAACCGTTGCCTTGAGTTATCGCGTCGTGGTCTCGATCGAATCTATGATCGTCTTGACGTTACCTTCGATCACTGGATGGGCGAGAGCGCCTACAACGATGATCTCGCTCCCTTGGTCGACCGCCTCATGCATGAGGGTTTGGCTCGTGAAGATGACGGAGCGATTTGTGTCTACTCAAGTGAAACCGGGAAGCCCAAGAATGATCCCTTTAAGATCAACCGCGATGGCGAGTGGCAGGACTTTCCGATGATTGTTCGGAAGAAGGATGGTGCTTTCAATTACGCCACCACTGACCTCGCGACCGTGGAGTTTCGCGTGAATGAATGGAAGGCTGATCAAGTGTGGTACGTTGTTGATTTCCGACAGGGAGGTCACTTCTCCCAACTTTTCGATGCCTCGAAGAGGCTCGGTCATGAGGCGGTTGATCTCGTCCACGTCGCTTTCGGCACGATCCTTGGCAAGGACGGCAAGCCGCTGAAGACACGAGCCGGCGACTTGCCACAGCTGGAGGATGTCCTCAACGATGCGGTGAAGGCTGCACGACTGGTGGTGGAAGAAAAGAGCCATCTCGATACCGCAGAGGAGAAAGAAGAGCTCGCCGAGTTGATCGGAGTCAATTCCGTCAAGTTCACCGAGCTCTCTCATCATCGGATGTCCGATTACGTCTTCGATCTTGAGAAGATGGTCGCGTTGGAAGGGGACACCGCGCCTTACCTGCTTTACAGCTATGTGAGGTCGCGTTCGATCTTCCGAAAGCTTGATCAAGAGGTTGTCCTTTCCGGCGAAGCTCTCAAGGTCACCGAGAAAGCAGAAGTCCATCTGGTTCGGATGCTGACCCGCTACAGCGATCAGGTTCATCAGGTCTTGGAAGATTTCCGTCCGAATCTCCTTGCGACCTACCTCCTCGAGGTGGCCCGGGCGTTCCATTCCTTTTTTGAAGCCTGTCCCGTTTTGAAATCGGAGGGCGAAACGCGAGCCAGCCGTCTCGTCTTGTGTGACTTGACTTCACGGGTCCTCAAGGATGGCCTGGCTCTTCTCGCCATTCCGGTTCCCGAAAGAATGTGAATGATGAAGGAGGTTGTCGTCATCAAGATTGGAACGGGCGTGCTCACGCGCGAGAACGGCACTTTGGATGGCTCTTCGTTGGTTCGACTGGTCTCGGCGGTGGCCGAACTCAAAAGCGCGGGCTTTGCCTGCGTTGTGGTTTCGTCGGGTGCGGTGGGAGCGGGTGTCAGCTCACTTCGGCTTGAAGCTTATCCCGATGATGTCGAGACCCGCCAGGCTGCGGCTGCGATCGGGCAGGCCCGTTTGATGCAGCGGTATCAGACGCTCTTCGAACAATTCGATCTCGATGTTGCTCAACTTCTTTTGACAGGTTCCGATCTCAAGGAGAATCGCAACCGGGTATCGGCTACCATGCGGCGTCTTCTTGCCGAAGGAAACATCATCCCGATTGTGAATGAGAACGATTCAGTGGCGATTGAGGAACTTCGGG
>JASFWU010000096.1:0-8777 GCA_050049035.1 Akkermansiaceae bacterium
ACGACACCCTCGTCTTGAAGGAAGGCCCCGCGGAAGTTGATCCACGCTTTTTCGAATGCCTCGAATGGGTGCGTTCGGCCTATGGAGCAGCGTGGGGGATTGCCACCGGCCGTTCGCTTTTTCAGCTCATCGAGGGACTCAATGAGGCGAAGTTTCCCTGCCTGCCTGACTTTGTGGTGGCCCGCGAAAGAGAGATCTATTTTCCAGGCCAGTTCGGTCGCTGGGTTCCTCATGAAGAGTGGAACAAAAACTGCGAAAAGGATCACAATCGACTCTTTCGTCGCTGCAAGCGGATGCTCGGCAAAATCCGCACTTTTGTGGAAGAGAATACCGGTGGCCGATGGGTTTCGGTCGAGGGAGACGCGGCAGGAATCGTCGCGACCACGAACGAGGAAATGGATGCCATTCAGGATTATGTCGAGATGGTGGCGAGCCATTCCAAGCTGACCTACGAGCGAAACAACATCTACCTGCGTTTCAGTCATGTGAAGTACCGGAAAGGCACTGGCTTGAAGGAGGCAGCCGAGCGTTGGGGGATTGAACCGGCCCAGATTCTGGCGGTAGGGGATAATTACAATGACATCAGCATGTTGCAGCCCGAGGTATGTGAAGCCTGTGGATGCCCTGCCAATGCCCTCGCAGAGGTCAAGAAATACGTCGAGAGCCGGGGTGGCAAGGTCGCTTCAAACCCGGGGAGCGTCGGTGTCATGGAGGTGATGAAGCATTACTTCGACCAATGATCGGCGAACTTTTGGGCTTTGCCTTGGTCATGTTGATCGGCCAATTCAGTCCGGGGCCCGATATGCTCCTTTTGACCCGGACTTCCCTCGCGGAGGGTTTGAAAGCGGGATGTGTCATGGCGTCCGGCATCGCCACCGGCCTCGTGGTCCATTCCACTATCGCCATTAGCGGAGTTGCTGCCCTCCTTTCACAAGGAGGATGGGTGACCTCGGTGATGACCTGGCTCATGGCGGGATACCTGCTCTGGCTGGCTTTTGGTCTGATTCAAAAACCGGAGGAGAAAAGTGGTGAGGTGGAGATTCCCAAACGAAGCCCCTACTTCAGGGGCTTGCTTTGCAATTTGCTCAATCCAAAAGCCTTCGTCTTTTTAGCCAGTGTCGTGGCGCCATTCCTGACCGAAGTCCGTCCCGCGTGGTGGCCCTACGCCATCGGGTTGATTGTCGTGGGGCAGGCCATCGTCTTTTGGTCCCTCTGGGTCTGGCTTCTTCAAAATGCCAGAGTCAGAAAAGGATACCTTCGTGCCGGAAGGGGCATTGATCTTGTTTTTGCGATGGCCTTGTTTGGTTTGGCCATTTCCCTGCTTCTCTGATTTCTAACACCAAGGAGCAGAGGTCGTGAAGGGCGGCAATTTTCGGAGGCAATCCTCACGTGTAGTTTGCCTCTCAGTGAAAATCCCAACGGGATTTCAGATCCCAGCCCGGGGTTGGCCCAACCCCGGGAGCCAGGAAGAGGAGAGATTGACAAGCCTGTAGGGCTTGAGGAGCTGCGGGAGGAAAAGCAGAACGATTGAGATGATCCAGTTTGAACACAAAAAACCCGGCAACCTCGAAAGGTGCCGGGCTTTGAGAATTTGAATCAGAAGCTTACTCGCCGAGTCCGAAGCGGATGAAGCTGTTCACCGTGATGGTGTCGTCCAGCTCTTTTCCCTTTGTCTCGAGGAGTCCCTTGATGTTGGTGTCAGGGTCCTTGACGAATCCCTGCTCAAGGAGGCAGCGCTCGGAGTAGAATTTGCCAAGCTTGCCTTCGATGATTTTCTCGAGGATGTCAGCGGGCTTGCCCTGACCTTCCATTTGCTTGCGGAAGATGTCCTTCTCGGACTCAACCAGCTCAGCCGGGATGTCCTCGCGCTTCAGGCCGGCCGGAGAGGTCGCGGCGATGTGAAGAGTGAGGTCCTTGACGAGATCCTTGAAGGAATCGGAACCAGCAGTATCAGCCTTTCCAGCTCCCACTTCGATGAGCACGCCTACTTTACCACCGAGGTGGATGTAGGAAGCAACAGCGCCCTCGCCCTCGAGGGTCAATCGCTCGACGCGGCGGAGTTTGAGGTTTTCGCCCATTTCGAGGACCTTGCCTTTGACAAACTCCTGAAGGGTTCCTTCGCCTTTCGAGGATTCCAGAGCGGCGTCGAGATTGGTCGCTCCGCTCTCAAGAACGGTGTCGGCGATCTCGGCAACGAAGGCCTTGAAGTTATCGTTCTTGGCCACGAAGTCGGTCTCGCAGTTTACCTCGACGAGGACGCCGGACTTGCCGGAGTCGTCAATCTTGGCAGCGATGATGCCTTCGTTGGCTTCTCGGGAAGCTTTCTTTTCGGCTTTCGCTCCACTGCGTTCGCGGAGGATCTTGATGGCTGCGTCCATGTCCCCGTCCGTTTCGGTCAGGGCCTTTTTGCATTCCATCATGGCCACTCCGGTACGTTCACGGAGTTCTTTCACAAGAGATGCGGTGATCATATCTTTCGTTGGTTGTTTGTTGGGGTGAAATTATCCCTTTGCCCCTACGACGATGCCGTCGACGAGGTTTTGCAGGAGAACACGAACCGAGCGCATCGCGTCGTCGTTGCCCGGGACAGGGTAGTCGAGCTTGGAGGGGTCTCCGTTGGTGTCGACGATTCCCACGATGGGGATCTTGAGACGCCTGGCTTCAGCCACCGCGATTGACTCGCGGGCGGTGTCCACGATCACCACGGCGTCCGGGTATTTGTCCATGTCACGAACCCCGTTGAGGTTGCGGTGAAGCTTTTCCTTCTCACGATTGAGGGCAGCCAGCTCCTTCTTGGACATCGACTTGTATTCCGGAGCGCGCTGGATGTCCTCAAGATACTTGAGGCGCTTCACCGAGTTCCGGATGGTGGTGAGATTGGTCAGGGTGCCACCGAGCCAGCGGTAGTTGACGTAGTATTGTCCGGTTGCTTCAGCAGCCTCACGGACGGCGTCCTGGGCCTGACGTTTGCAGCCGACGAAAAGGATCTTCTTGTTTTTGGAAGCGAGGCTGGAGAGGAAATCAGCGGCTTTGTCGAGGCACTGGACGGTCTTGTTGACGTCGATGATGTAGATGCCGCCTTTGTCCTTCATGAGGTAAGGCTTCATCTTGGGATTCCACTTCTTGGTCTGGTGTCCGTAGTGGACTCCAGCTTCGACCATTTCTTTGACGAGTTCGTTAATCATGTTTTTGGTCCTCCGTTAAAGCACGAAGGCGCTTTGGTTGGGAAACTGCTGCCATCATGGCCCCTTCGGATTCCCGTTGTTGACAAGGCAGCTTACAGAAGGGACGGGCGGAGTAGGGGGAAATACTCCCAATGGCAAGGAATTTCGCGATAATTGGCCGTGATTCCGACGATTCTCACTTTTTAGGTGACAGAATCTTCACCACCGCCTCTGCGATCTTGGTAGCCCCCTCGGTATTGGGGTGAACGGTGTCGGGGATGAGTTCGTCGTGACCTTCGAGAGCGGAGTAAACATCGATGAGCCCGAGCTTCAGTTCCTTGGCGAGTTTGGTCACTACCGGGAATTGGTCCTTGGTATTCGGGTTGTTGATGCCCCAGCGACCTTCCTTGGCGATGTAGGGTGGAAGGCAAAGGAAGATGCGGGGCTTTGATTCAAGCTTCTGGAAGTCGGCGATGAGGTCGCGATAGTCCTTTTCGAAGTCAGCTTTGAAGTTCTTCCAGTTGTTGGGCTTGGTGTCATTGGTGCCGAGCATGATGACCACGACATCGGCCTTGGAGGCGATAGCTCGCTCGAAGTGTTTCGTTTTTTGATACGGCTTATTGCCGCTGTTCATCAAGGTGGTGGCACTCAGTCCAAAGTTTTCCACCTTCCACTTTTCACCGAGCATTTTTTGGGCCTGGGCGGGCCATGATTGACCGCGTTTGGCTCCGACTCCCTGGGTGATGCTGTCGCCAACGCAGGCCAGTTTGACCGGACGGTCGAACTTGGCGGGGTCGACCGGAGTGTTGTCCTGGGCAAAAGAAGGCAGCGCGACGGCAGAAAGAACAAGGAAAGCGATTCGGGTCATGGAGGAAAAGATAGGGTGACCAATCTGGCTTGGCTACGAATTTTCCACCAAGTCGAGGAACGGCGCCGACTTGGCATTTGCCTGTTTTTTCGGGAACGGCTAACAAGCCACCAGTGAAGGGTCAGGCGGAGCAGAAAAAAACCGGAAGTGTCGGACCTCGGAAACCTCTTCTTCCGGTGATCGCGATGGTCTTTGTCTCCGGCTTTGCCGGGCTGGCCTACCAGATCGTCTGGATGAAGCAGTTGGGGATTCTCTTCGGGAGCACCTCACAAGCCGCTTCGGTCACCCTCGCGGCATTTTTCCTGGGCCTCGGATCGGGAAGCTGGTGGTGGGGGCGTCGGGTGGGAGCGAGTAAGAATCCCATGCTGCTCTATGCCATGCTGGAGTTTGGGATTGGAGTCGCGGCCCTGGCCTACTTCGGAGTCTTGGCTTTGCTCGATGCGGTTTACCCCTCGATTTATCAATCGCTGGGGCAGGGGGGTGGTTTGTTAGCGGTGAAGTTTCTTTTTGCCCTGCTTCTGGTTTTTCCGGCTTCTTTTTTCATGGGAGGAACGGTGCCCGCAATGGGACAGGTGGTGATTGATGAAAGGGAACGATTCGGGCGAATCGCGGCGGTTTTGTATGGAGTCAACACTTTGGGAGCGGCACTCGGTGTCCTTGCTGCCGCCTTTCTTCTCATTCCGTCGCTCGGCGTGCGATTGACTTATGGCTTTGCCATGTTGCTCTCCCTTCTCGTCGGATTTGCCGCCTTGCGCTTGGCGAAGAGAAGTTGGTCGACCAGCAAGGAAGCGCTTGTTCCCTGCGATGACGATGAAGTGGTCGGAGAACCAAAGGGGAAACTCGAGGGCTTGGCTCTCGGGGGATTGTGTTTCTTTTCCGGCTTTGTCGTGCTGGCTCTGGAAGTGATCTGGACCCGGATTTTTGCCCAGGTTCACGAAAACTCCGTGTATTCCTTCGCAGTGATTCTGGCGGTGGTTTTGATCTGCTTGGCTCTCGGTGCCGGAATCAGTTCGTTGGTGGCGAGGTTCACGAGGCGTCCTCTGTTGTCGCTTGGTCTGATGGCAATGATCGGTGGAATGTGGCTGGTCATCGGGCCTTCTTTGTTGATGGCTGTCACGGACGGTTTGAGATCAGTCTCCGAGCTCGAAAGTTGGGGCGCCTATGTGAAGAAGCTTTTCAAAATGGGCATCGGTGGCGTGGGCTTCGTTTCCTTGGCGCTCGGAACGGTGTTTCCGTTTTTGATGAAGGTTGCGGAGCGCGATCTTCGGGTTCCGGGGCAGATGTTGGGACGATTGCTGGCGCTGAATACCGCGGGAGCGATTGCCGGAGCTTTGTTGGGCGGCTTCGTCCTTCTGCCTGCGCTGGGGATGTGGGAGAGTTTGAAAGTACTGACCCTGCTTTACCTCTCGGTGGCCTTGTTCATCCCGGTGGGTTGGAAAAAAGCGGGGCTCTTATGTCGGGGAGCCGGAGTAGTTTTGATCATCCTCGCAACGACCGTCCTTGATCCCTCCGGAAACCCGGTCTTTGCCGTTCCCAAGGGTAAGAAGGCGGTCAAGATTTTGGAGGTTTGGGAGGGAACTGACTGCACCGTGGTTGCCTATGATCGAAGGGATGGACACCGGGTGATCAGTGTGAATGGCGGGTACGCTCTGGGGTCGACCGCAGCGTTTCGGGAGCAAATGAACCAAGCGCGCATTCCTCTGCATCTGTTCCCGGAAACGGAGAGCATCTGTTTCATTGGCCTGGGCACCGGGATGTCGGCGGGCGCAGCATTCAGTGATCGTTTTCCGAAGGTCAAACGGGTCGTCAGTTGCGAGTTGTCACCGGGAGTGGTTGAGGCATCGAAGAAGTGGATTCCCGAAGAGCTGACCGGAGGACTTTTCAGTGATTCCCGCTCGACGGTTTTGATCGAAGACGGGCGGCAATATCTGAGGGGAACAAGCGAGCGCTTTGACATGATCAATGCCGATCTCTTTTTGCCCTATCGAAGGGGGGCGGGGAGCCTCTATGCGCTGGAGCATTTCGAAACCGTGGCCGGACGTCTGACCGAGGGAGGTGTCTTTGTGCAATGGCTGCCACTTTATCAACTGACCGAAGACGAGTTTGGCGTGATTGTGCGGACGATGTGCGAGGCCTTTCCCGAGGTCACGATGTGGCGAAACAATTTTGATCCGGGCAAGGAGAAGGTTGCGTTGATCGGGCGGATGGAATCGTCCCCGATTACGATTCCCCCTCGGGATAAGATCGAGGTGATGAGGGGTGCCTTGCAGGGATTGGAGTGGTGGGCCACCACGCCTGACATGATGCGGGTCGAGCCTGACTCGATGCCATTTCTTTACGCAGGCAACCTGACCAAGGCCCGGGCTTTGTTCGACGACTACTCAGTGAATACCGACGACAAACCGGTGATCGAATACCAAACACCCTGGAGCTTTCGCGAAGTGGTGGCCCAGGGTGACAAGAACATTTGGTGTGTCGGGCCCAAGCTCTTGAAGTGGGTTGATCGGATTTTTGAAGCGAGCCCGCTGGAGGACGACCCTCTGTTTGAGGGACATCCCGAATCAAGCCTCCACCTGGTTCGAAGCGGTTTGGCTTTTCATCAGACCATGGTTTCCAAGGCCTTGTCCGATGAAGTGCGGGCTCAAACCAGTTGGGAGGTTTTCAAGGCCGAGTGGATGAAGGCCACGGTCACCGAAGAGTGAATTGTGAGATCACTTGTCGACGCTCTTGAGGTATTCCCAGATGGCCTCGAATTGCTTCTTAGAATCGCCTTCGAGAATGTCTGCCCGTAGTCCGGTGCCATCGTCCGGGTTGGTGTAGCGCGGCATCTTGGTGTCGGGGACCAGACGAAGCGGATTGAACATCCATTGGTGGAAATAGTCCTCGCGCAATCGTTGATGAGTAAGGCCAAAGTTGATTCCTTTCACCTCGAAAGCGGCCAGGGCTTTCTTGTCGTTGATGGCGTGGCAGGTGACACAGGCGTATCCGGTCATCCCCACCAGCTTTTCCCCGGTCGCGGCCAGTGAGGGGTCCGCCTTCTTTTCCGATGGTTTGGATTCCGGAAGTCCGTGGTGATGGGCGAGGCCTTTGGTGAGGCCTTCGGCCCGATGGGAAAACGCGGGCATGCGCATGTCGAGCCACGGGCGGGGGCGCGGATCGGCGGTGCCGAGCAGCATCTCTTTGAGATAGGTCGATTGCAACATCACTCCCATGTGGGTGAGGGGCGGTCGGGACTGGATCAGGCGCTCGTCGTGTTCCTTGATGTGATCAAGAAGCGACTTGGTTTCGGCATGGGTCAGGGTGAGTAAGGCCTCCTTGCCATTGTATTGATGGCAGGAAGCACAGTTGAGTGATTCGATCTGTCGGGTTGCGAAGGCTGCCGCGGTATCGTTTTTGAGAAGGGGGAGGATGGCCGGAGTGAGAGATTTCTTTTCCTCCTCTTTCAAGTTAAGGCGCGGTGCCTTGCCCCGCTTTTCATCGGGTCCGAGACAGCCTTTCGCCGACCAGTCCTTGAGCGAGTAAATGTTGGGTCCTTTTCCCTGCGCAGCCTCGAGACCTTCGTGACAGGAGGCGCAATTCAATGACTTTGACAGCGCCATGCCTCGTGCAGCATCGCCCGGAGGAAACTCCGAAGGATCGGGCGTGTGGTTTCCGGTGGAGGTTTTGGTCAGGTAAGCCGCAAGCGAGTTGGCTTCCTCGTCTGAAAAGCGGAAGTCGGGCATCTTGATCGACGCATGGTGCTTGCTTGGGTTCTTCAAGAAATCCACGAGCGCTCCGCCTTTGTATTTGGTGGCCACGTTGTTAAGGGGGACACGGCCGTTCTCGAAATCCGGTTCGGCGGCGTCGGGTTTTGAGTGGCAAGCCACGCAGCCGAGATTGTGAAAATGCTCGCCGCCTTTTTGGGCCAGCTTGAGGTCCGGCTTGTCACCTGACGGCTTCTCTCCGGTTAGGGTGGCGAGATAGGCTGCGAGATCGGCGGCGGCCTGTGCTCCCTCGGGTTTGGTGTGGTCCACCATTGCGGGCATGGTGGTGGTGGGCTTGAGCAAATCGGGTTGGGCGATCCACCGGGTCAACCATTCCTGGCTCGCGCGGCTCCCAATGCCGGCGAGATTCGGACCGGAGTCCTTCAGTTCAGGCGCGGACGAAGCACCGAAGTCGTAATCATGACATTGAACGCAGTTTTGGGAGGTGAAAAGGTGGACCGGATCAACCGCGGTAGATTGAGAAGCAACAAAGGCGGCATTGGGGATGGGTTCCCGCGGGAACTCACGCCGTTCTTCCCAGTAGAGGCGGAAAAAGCCGCTTCCCTTGTCCGTTGAGGTGAAAGTGATTTCGATCGGGATGGCTCCTGGATTCAGGCGAATGCGCTCGGACTTGCCATCGGTGAATGGTGCGTCTTCGCCGTCAACCTTGAGCGCAACAGTACCCTCTGACTCCACCGAGAAGTAAACACGATATCGCTTCGGAATCTCCAATGTTCCCGTGAAGGTTGCGGTAAACGGACCCGACGGCAGTCCGGCTGTGGGTGAGCTTCCCTCGGCAACGTAGAGAGCCGGCAGGGTGGTAGGTCGGGTTTGCGTCACCCCATTCGAGGTGAAGGTGGCGGTGAGTTGGCCGAAAGTCGGGAGCGAAATCAGGGTGAGAAGAACTGGGATGAAGTGTCGCACGCCGCGAGACTAGCGAGGTCGGACGACGGGAGGAAAGAAAAAGACATCCCTTAAAACCCAGACACGAACCAATGTTCA
>JASFWU010000097.1:0-8763 GCA_050049035.1 Akkermansiaceae bacterium
CCTTTGGAAGCGAGACGAATGAGTGGTTTCGGTTAGTCAAAAATCACACCCGGGAGCTCGCGCAGGTGCGCTTCAACCCGAGGCTGCCAGTCCTGAACGACTTCGTCAGTAGAAAGACCCAGTTCCTCGCGAAGCAAATGCTCCATTGCAGCACGTTGAAGTGATGAAAGGCCGTCCTCTTTGAGCAATCGAACAATCCCTGGCAGCTGCAATGTTGGAGACATCATGGAACTCATCTCAAGATACTCCAACAGGAGGTTGACTGAAACCGGAGCAGACAAATCATCCACCACCAGCTCCAAGGCAAGGTCATGCTCCTCTGGTGATAGCTCAACGAGGATTTGGGAAAACAAATCCCGCTTGGAACGCGGTTCTTTAACTTGGGAAAGTTGGGCCATCATCTCATCGATGCGGGGATCACTGGAACTGGCAGGCATTCTTTCAAGCCGGGAAGCCCCACGCTTACGAGACTCCCGGGGCGAGCGTCGCTCGTTGGTCACTTCAGGTTCGAGACCGACACCGGCAGTCTCCTGCACATCACGGCACGAAGCTGAAAAACCTCCGAGAAGAATCACTGCCAGGAATGGATAAAAGGATCGTTTCATGGATACGAAACGGAGGCCCTACCTTGGGCAGAGCCTCCGTCATTGGGTTTTAGATCGAGTAGGCTGACACCTTTCTTCGTGGGGGCGTCGACCTAGTTATCGTCCGTATTTTTATCACCATCCATCGGGGTGGTTTCAGGGATGACACCTCCGACGATATGAATCACTCCGTTGGATGCTTCGAGATCAGCCTCGACCAAAGGAGCCCCGTTGAAGGTCACTCCGCCGTCTGAGAAATCGACCGCCAGGCGACCTCCAATCGTGCGAACTTCTCCCCCGTCGGAAAGGCGGTCCGAGGTGATTTGGCCAATCGCGACATGACGCAGCAAGACCTGGGTCAAGGCTCTCCGGTCGGCGAGAAGCGCTCCAAGGGCATCAGCCGGAATCGCGGCAAAGGCGGCATTATTGGGAGCAAAAATCGTCCACTTGAAGAAGCGGAACTGCTTTTCAAAGAGTCGGGTCAAGCCCGCAGCGTCGAGGGCGGTTTTGAAGGTGGAGAGCTCTTCACGCGATTCGATGACCTCGACGAGGGTTCCGAGGATTTCCGGGACGAGGACTTCATCGACCACGTGCAGGACTCCGTTCGATGCCATGATGTCGGCATCGACGACATTGGCTGGTCCCACCGTGATTCCGTCGTCTCCGACCACAATATCGAGGGTGGTGCGACCCACCGTTCTCACCTGACCGGTGGTGAGTTCCGTACTTTCAATGGACGGACGGAGGATGTGATTTTTGAGGACGAACCGAAGAACCTCCCGGTCGTTCTGGACCGCTTCCAGCAATTCCGCCGGCAGCCTGCTAAAGGCTTCGTTGGTGGGAGCAAAAACAGTGAGGTCGAAGAAGTTGCTGTCGAGCAGACGGGAAAAGCCAGCCTGCTCGACCAACGAGGCCAACGTGGAGAAGTTCTCATTCCCCTGCGCCAACTCCAAGAGGGACTGAGGCGCCATGAACTCGGGATCGAGGACGGTATCGATTCCGTGAATGATCCCGTTGCTCGCCCGCAGGTTCGGTTCGACCACGGTCGAATCGTTGATTTTGATCTGTAATGAAAACCAAAAGAACGAGCGATTGCGGACGGTGGAAGCCTGGACAGTGCCGTCGTTCAAGGCCGTGAAGGTGCGATTCCCCAGACTAAAGGAAAAGAGCCGTTGGTTGGGAACCACATGATAGGTCAACAAGTTGGTCAGGGCAGCTTCGTCGGCCAACAGCGCAGTCAGGGTTGCCGGGAGAATTTTGGCAAAGGCCTAGTTGGTGGGAGCGAAGACCGTGGCCTGATCAATCCCGGCCAAGGCATCGACCAATCCTGCTTCCGTCACTGCAGTGACCAGGGTTGAGTATTGCTCGAGTCCGGCGAGTCGCTCGACGAGGTTCTGGTTGTTGGCGGCGTTTCCTCTAAAGATAAACCTGGCTTCAGCGCTTTGGGACAGACCCAGATTGAGCCCGAGTGTCAGACAAGCCAAACCGGTGGCTTTTTGGAGTATGTTCATGGTGTTTGTGTTGGTTGTTGTGTTCGTGTGACCGCACTTTTTGCGGGCAATGCCACGATGCTTCCACAGCTTTCCCATGCCGCAAAAAGATTTTTGTAATTACAATGAGTTTACATGGTGAATACGATTAACTCACACATTCCATCATTTCCCATAACCCACTGTTTTTCAGAGGAGATGATCCCGTTCAGACGAAAGCAGTCCGAGTCCAGCAGGAGGCTCAATTTTTTTCCACAACGTGCTCACGTCGATTCCAAGAGACTACTCTGAGGTCCCGACGCTCAAAAAGTCGGCCGCTCCCCTGTAAGCCGGATTCTGTTCCACGCGGCCTATCCACGCTTTGGCAGTCATTTATCTCTGCGACTAATACCCGGGGATCCAACGGGCGAGCAGCCCTTCCCCTGTTCTGTCTTGCACTGTGAGAGGTTTGCCCTGCCACCTCGGTCACCCTCGGCGCGGTGGGCTCTTACCCCACCTTTTCACCCTTACCCCGACAAGTCGGGGCGGTTTGTTTTCTGCGGCACTTTCTGGCCGGCGGTCCTCGCGAACCACCGTCCCTCCCTTTCAGGAGGCACACTGCTCTGTAGTGTCCGGACTTTCCTCCAGCCGTCTTGCGACAACCAGCGACCGCCCGGGGAGCGGACCGAAAAACTATGCTGGCCATGCGGGACGGACCAGCGCAAAACTACTTTTCCACGGGTGACAAAAAACCGCTCGCCCGCCCGTAGTTTCTGCCCGCACGATTACATGAAAAAACTAGCGCTTTTACCTCTTCTCGTCAGTGGCCTCTCGGCCCTTGAAACCCAATCGGTTCTGCCCGAAAAGGCCGCAGACTGGAAAATGGCCGGCCCCGGTTCTTTTGAGCTCAAGGACGGCATCGCAACCGCCAAAGGAGGCATGGGCCTTTGGTGGTATGGCTCCAAGGAGTTCACCAATGCCTGCTTCGAGGTGGAGTTCATGGCTCCCGAGGGCTCCGACAATTCCGGGATTTTCGTCCGCTTCCCAGATCCCGGCAACGACCCGTGGGTGGCAGTGAAACAAGGCTACGAAATCCAGATTTGCAACGAGGGCGATCCCTCCAAGATCACGGGTTCGATTTATGACATCCAGGCCGCCGCGGGTGCTGCGATGAAGCCCGGAGAATGGAACACTTATAAAATCATCACCGCGGGCGACCAGATCGGGGTCGTTTTGAATGGAACGCTCGTCAACGTCTTCGAATGCCAGGACGGTCGCGGCGACGTGAAAGGCTACTTCGGTCTTCAGAATCATGACGACGGCTCTCCCGTGCAGTTTCGGAAGGTGAAGATCCATGAGCTTTCGTCCGAGTCCCTCCTTTACGCGATGGACGAGCTGGGTCTCCCCCGTGCCGCTCTCATCGACTACCGCGTCCGCGCCAGCAAGCTGAAGGGTGCGGCCAAGATGAAGTGGTATGACATGGCCGACCACGGTCCCGCCTTCTTCCAGACCTTCGGGGATTGGTTCAAGGGCAAGGAGCGTCGTGAGTCAGCCTTGAAAGGGATCGCCCTTTCCTACTCCGCACTTCGCAATCGCGTCGCTCTTTTCAACACTGAAACTCTCTCCCTCGTTTCGGCCACCGACATGGGCCTCAACCTGATCAACACCCCCTGGGGTGGAGGTCACGGACGGGTAAACCAGTTTCTGAACAAGGACTCCTATCTCTTCACCGCCGATCAAGGCCCGGTTTGGGCGGA
This sequence comes from Akkermansiaceae bacterium, assembly GCA_050049035.1. Taxonomy (GTDB): domain Bacteria; phylum Verrucomicrobiota; class Verrucomicrobiia; order Verrucomicrobiales; family Akkermansiaceae; genus SW10. Next base: position 3,811 of record JASFWU010000097.1, read on the forward strand.
CCGTTCGGGCGCCTTCAAGGACAACCGTCCTCTTCCCGGATACGGCAACTTCAATTACCTCGAGTTCAACGGGTATTTCCGTCATGGCAACCGCATCATCCTCGACTACGCGGTTCACGGCACCCGCATTCTCGACTCGGTTTCCGACCACAACAACGGCCTGGTTCGCTACCTCGAGGTGGCACCTCACGAAGGTGACCTCACCGTGCGCCTTCTCGATTCATCGAGCGCCAAGGCCTTCGCCCTGAAGTCCACGTCGAACGGTTCGGTCGCCACCGTCAACAAAGACGGGACCCATTTCCTCCGTCTCAAGGCATCAACCAAGACCACCTTGGTCGCTCTCCTCTACACCTCCAAGCCCGGCGACGAAGCACCCAAGCCGATGGCTCTTTCGCCCCTCACCAAAGGCGGTCCGGGAATCTCTCCGGAAACTTTCGAGGTCACTCCGAAAATTGAAGACGCCAAGAAGCCCTGGCTTGTCGATCAGATCCCCCTTCCTCCGGCACAAGGAAGCTCGCCCTACCAGAGCAAGGTCCGCATGTCCGACATCGACTTCTTCTCCGGTGGAGACCGGGCTCTCCTTTCGACCTGGGATGGTGACATCTGGCACGTCTCAGGACTCAAGGATCTCAAGAAAGTGACCTGGAAGCGTTACGCCACCGGCTTCTTCGAGCCCCTCGGACTGAGAATCCTCAAGGACGTTCCCTACGTTTCGGGGCGTGACGGCATCTACACCCTTCACGATCTCAACAACGATGGAGAAGCGGACAAGTTCGTGGTCTTCAACAACGACGTTTACCTCTCCAATAACTTCCACGAATTCCAGTTCGGTCTCGAGACTGATTCGGAAGGAAATTTCTACTTCGCCAAGGCTTCGCCCGTTCGCCCCGGCGGACGCGGATTCGACAAAATCCTTCCTCATAACGGCACCTTCGTGAAGATCAGTGCGGACGGCGAACGCCTCTACACCATCGGCACCGGCATCCGTGCTCCGGGCGGAATTGGAATCGGACCAAACGGTGAAATCACCACCGGTGAGAACGAAGGCACCTGGCAGCCTTGCTGTAAGATCAACTACTACGAGCCGGAGAAAGGCACTCCCTTCTTCGGCGTTGAAGACACCCGTCAGGGCAACAAGACCAAGTTTACCGAGCCACTTTGCTACCTTCCCATGTCGGTGGACAACTCGGGTGGCGGCCAGATTTGGGTCACCGAGCAAGCCAAGATCGGTATTCCCGTGGGCGAACTTCTTCACCTTTCTTACGGAAAATCGTCGATCTACCACGTCCTCCGCCAAAAGGTTGGCGATGGTTTCTATCAAGGCGGTGTGGTGAAACTTCCAGTGAAGCTTTCCTCCTCGGCCCAGCGTGCCGCCTTCCACCCGGACGGCTCGATGTATGTTGTCGGTTTCCGTGGCTGGCAGACCAACGCCGCCAACGAGGCAGGCTTGCAGCGCATCCGTCGGAATGAAAAGGCCATGAACCCGCTCCCGACCGCCATGGAGGTGACTCCAAGTGGTCTTAAGCTGACCTTCTCGGTTGAGCTCGACGAAGAACTGGCTGCTGATCCGACTTCCTACACCGCCGAGCGTTGGAAGTATATTCGTAGCAGCCAGTATGGTTCGGGACAGTTCTCGGTGGACAATCCGGACAAGGCCGCCGAAGCCAACGCTGCCAAGAAAGAGTCGAAGCGCTACCGCAAGCGTGACAAGGTCAAGATCACCGCGGCCAAGCTTTCGAACGACAAGAAGTCCATTCTTCTGGCAATCGAAGGACACAAGCCCAGCCAGCAGTTCAAGCTCGACTACGATCTCGAATCATCCGACGGCGACGAAATCATCGGGACCATTCACAGCACCATCCACAAGGTGCCTGCGAAGTGATGCACCCGTTGGGGCATTAACTCCACATCGCTTCAATCAAAACGGCCGCTCTTTGACAGAGCGGCCGTTCTTGTTTTCCGAGAATCGGAGAAAAGTTCTTGGGACTACCAATCGATGTTTTGGCCTCGGGTGTCCACGTGAGTGAAGCTGGAGTAGCGTCCGATGCCTCCTTTAAAGTAACCCTTCGAGCGAACGTAGCGGGCGGCCTTGGCCACCTGCCAGGGAGAGGCGTTGAACTTCAGATCGAGAGCGAAATTCTGCATGTGCCAGGAGTTTCGCTTGGCACCGGGACAACGACGGTTGTAACCCGGACTGCGGTAGGCGGAAGTGACCTCGCGGACCGGCTGCCCCAAAGCGGAAGCAATGCGATCGGTGGCCTTGAGGGTCCCCGCCATGGACTTCCACATCGACCGGGGTGGCAGCGAGTTCCAAAGCGAACCCTTTTGCTTGGCGTGTGCCTTGATCACTTGAATCGGCGTGACATGCTTCAATCGAAGCCCTTCAAGAAAACGACCATAACTCTGAATGGTCTTCTCTCCGACCCGAGTCACCCAGGTGCGTGGGAGTCCGCTGAGATCAAGTGGCGGTGATTGTCGGAAAAGAAATCCTTGGGCTTTTTGAGCGCTGGCGGCCACCCCGACGGCAGCCATTGCACTTGCAGCAAGGAAGTTACGGCGGGCCGGCAAAAGAATACGACTCTCCTCGTTTGGGTGGGGCATGCGCGGACGCTAGCGATCAAGATCGCTTTGGCCACAAAAAAATCTATACGATTTCAATTCACTGCAATCTTTCGATTTTCTTTAAAAATCTTAAAGATTTTCGGATTTATTCACACCCTTTGCCGGGGACATCCTCGGCCGTCCTTACCATCAATCGCTGCAACTCCCCTTCCGACACCACCCTGGATGATCTCGTTGTTCTCGAGCGCAAGGAACGGGCTCCTGCTTCCTCCTTCAAAAGAAACACTGGCACTTGACGGGGACGGGATTTATCTTGGGAACACGAAATGATCACCATCACTGAAAAAGCTTCCAGCGAATTGGCGGACCTTCTGGCATCCAAAGATGCTCCCGATGGTTCGGGTCTTCGTCTGGGCGTGGAGCGCGGCGGATGCGCAGGATTAGCCTACACCATGAGGATCGCCACTCCTGAAGAGGGGGACGAAATCATCGATCTCAACGGAACCCGCTTTATCGTCGCCCATGATTCCTTTGACTTCCTCCGGGGCTGTACCGTGGATTTTGCCGATGAACTTTCAGACCGGGGATTCAAGATCTTCAATCCCAACGCCTCGCGCTCCTGTGGTTGCGGGACTTCATTCGAGCCCACCGAGGAAGGGAAGAAACCTGAATATGATCCGGCGCTGGATGGCACCAACTGCCGCTAACTCAAGCGTGAATGCGAGGTAGGAGCATCGACGAAGAAACACCCGGAAAACGGCCTTCGTTTTTCTGGTGGACTCTTGCCAACGTCCTTGCGATCGCCTTTGCCATCTCCTCGTGGATTGTTTGCCTGAATCTCTTTCGGGATCCCACCAATCCCACCAGTTACCGGTGGATGCTGAAGTTCGGGCGACTCGATGCCGTCACCCTTTTTCCCCCGTCGGAAGCACCGGATCCCGTCAAGGTCAATGACCCGCGGAGCCTGGAAGCCCGGTTCGCCAATCTCGAAGATTCCGAACGCGATTCGCTCAACCGCGAGTTACTCCGTTCCTATCTGACCAATTTTGAAAAAGCGCCTCTCCTGACGTTTGTGACCGGAGAGTTCCGGGTGATCAAAACCAGAACCCTCAACAACAGCGACCTGTTCTCCCCGGGTCTTGTGGTCCATGCCCAGGCCATGGTGAGACCAGACGCGGTCGCCGACCCGCTCCCGTATCCTGTTTTTGTGAACCTCCACCTTTCGTCCGAAAGCGCCGATCCTAACAGCTTCCCGCCAGGGAAATCCTTCACCCTCAATCGCCTGCCTCATGCCGCCGCCCTCGTCAATCTCGGAACGATCGACGACAACGGGCGAGAAGTCATTCTGGCCACGATCACCCCGATTACCTCCGTTGATTTCCCGGCTCCCGACGGGAGTGCCGTGCCTCTGACCGCACCGGACCCGGTTCATCCCGCCACCCGGCTTCCCGCCAAACCCTAGCCGCAAGCACCGTCATGCCCAAGCGCTCCTCCTATCGCAAGTCCCGCCGGAGCGGCAGGCGCGGGCCGGTCCGGAGGATGTGGGACTTCTGCTGGAAAGCGGGACTCACCCTGTTGATTCCCCTCCTTCTCATCATTGGCTGGTATGCCTATCAGGCGAGTGGTTTTGATCTCAGTCAGGTTGAGGAAATGCCGGAGCGGAGCATTCTCCTCGACCGGAATGATGTTGAATTCGCTACCATCCACGGGAGCAACCGTCGCATGATCAAGCACGAGGAAATTCCCGAATTTTTCAAGGAAGCACTATTTGCGAGGGAGGACTCACGCTTTCTCGATCATGAGGGGGTCGATTTCAAGGGACTGGTCCGCGCGACTCTGAGAAACCTCAAAGACCGCGATTTCACCCAGGGAGCCTCCACCCTGTCCATGCAGCTCGCCCGCAACACCTTCGACCTCCGCGAAAAGAAATCACTCAACCGCAAGTTTCTCGAGATCGCGCTCACTTACCGGATCGAATCCAAGTTCTCAAAAGCCGAAATACTGACCCACTACTTGAACCGGATCTACTTCGGTGCCGGGTGCCACGGGATCGAGGAAGCAGCCCTGCGCTACTTTGGCCGGACGACCTCCGAGCTCACACGAGGGCAAAGCGCCCTCCTTGTGGGCATCATCCGAGCGCCCCACCTGTGCAGCCCGAGCCGCAATCGCGAGGGAGCAATCAAGCAACGAGACGAAGTCCTCGATCGTCTTGTCACCACTCAAAAACTGACGCGGGAGGAAGCCGAAACCATCAAGAATGAGAACCTTGAATTCCGCGAAGAGGGAGCGGGACCGGAGGAAAGCAATCACGCCATGAGGGCGCTGAGACGTCCGCTTGAAGTCGTGCTGAGCAAAAATCAGATCACCGGAGGAGGACTCCAGGTCCGGACC
>JASFWU010000098.1:0-8737 GCA_050049035.1 Akkermansiaceae bacterium
CGCGACACTGCTTCTGACGGAAAACTTGTTTAATAGAACAGGGGTAATGTGCCTGATCCCGATCACTCAAACCACGACCCACTGGTGGTGTCTTCATGAGACCACTTTGTTTCCTCCTTGGACTTTTTCCGATCCGCCGAATGGCTCCTCCTCTTTTCGGATCAATCGTGTTCTTGATGGACAAACCGAAAAAAGGCGTGGGTTCGAGAATGAAGGCGGGGTTTGATGCCATTCATGACCGGCAGTTTTTTCCTGATTAAACGTACGATTCTTGTGACCGACAGCCACGCGCATGCGTCAAAAAAATAGCAGACTCCGAGTTATCGATTAACATAAGCGATTCGGTTCACCCAAAAGTCTTTTTCCGATGTTCAAACGCTACGCTCCGCTCCTCACCACGGTTTTGGTTCTCCTGATTTTCATTTGTTTGATCGATGAAGATTCGCCGTCTTCATCAAGAGACGGACACACCGCGAGGAAATCCAGCAAAGCTCTTCAGACCCCGGACCCCAACCGTCCCGGCAGCGCACAGAATCATCAGAGTCATCGGCCAAGGAACGTCAAGGTCTCCCCGCTGACGGTCCGGTCGATCACCGAGGGTGACAAACCCGCGGCAGGAGGGACTCAATATCCAACCCGGTCGGCGCGGTTTCTCGCTCAAAAGATGGGCGCCCTGGCCCGCCTCTCGGACGAAGAACTACTTCGGCGGCTCTCCGAAGAAGAGCGCCGTCAGTTGTCTGGGTACCGTCAGCAGCTGAATCTGACTGCTCCAAACGGCCACCACTACATCTGCTGGAGCCCGGGAACCAATCCCGTCATTGTGGAAGCCTACCGTCGGGTGGAGCAGGAGTTCGGGATGATTGCGGGCGGGCCGGGCATTCAAGCCGGACAATTTGTCGGGATCGGCCACTGGAGCGCCACCGCCATCAACGGAAGTAACCAAGGGGTGCAGGGGCGGCCGGTCACGGTCACCTGGAGTATCGTGCCGGACGGGACTTCGGCTCCGGACCGGGACGGAGGCGACGCGGAGGGCTCCAACCTTCAGGCCTGGCTCGGCAGCATTTACGGCACAGTGTCGGGCGACCCCGAAGACCAGCCGTGGTTCCCACTCTTTGAGGAAGCCTTCGACAATATCGCCGCCCAGAGCGGCTTGAATTTCGTTTACGAACCCAACGACGACGGGCAGGCCATTACCAACTTCAACAGCTCGCCCGCAGGAGTTGTCGGGGTGCGAGGCGACATCCGCCTCTCCGCTCGTTCCGTCGACGGAGATTTCGGCGTTCTCGCCTTCGCCTTCTCACCCAACCATGGCGACGTGGTTTTTGACTCGACCGATGGTTTTTTCAACTCCACCAGCAGCAACTCGATCCGACTCGTCAACACGCTGACTCACGAACTCGGTCACTCCAACGGCCTGGCCCACGTTTGCCCGGTCAACCAGACCAAACTCATGGAGCCGTTTCTCTCCACCGCTTTTCGCGGATGCCAGTTCGATGACACTTATTCGTTCCAGCGCCAATACGGTGACGAACTCGAAGTGCACTCCGGCATCCGCGACAACGACACAGCCGCCAAAGCCACTCCGATCTCTCTGACTCCCGGAACCACCTCGACCTGGAAGTGGCTCAGCAATGATGACAGCAGTGATGTCGACTACCTCAGATTCTCGGGTTTTACCGGTCAGGAGCTGACCGCAACCGTGATTCCCTCGGATCCCATCGCTCCCAACGATCCGAATGTCGATACCTACCTCGAAGGGCCCCAGAATTTCGACGGTACCTGTTCGGGCGGAACCGACTTCGACCCCACAACCCGACAGAATCTGACCCTTGAGTTGCTGGACGTGAATGGCTCCACCGTTCTGGCGTCCTCAACCCTGGCTCCAGCCGGTGAGACTGAAACGATTCCCGGATTCCTGCTCCCTGCCGATGGCGACTACTACCTTCGCATCAACGGTGGGTCCGATGATGCCGCCCAGCTTTATCAACTGGATGTCCTCGCGATCAACCCCTTGCCAACGCCCCGCCTCCAGATTGAAACCACCAGGGTGATCGCCGAATCCAACAGCGGCGGAAACGGCGCCCCCGACCCAGGTGAGACCATCCTTCTGGGGGTCACCATCTCCAATATTGGTGATCTTCCCGCGAGCAATCTTTCCACCACCTTAACTGGACCCGCCGGCTTTGTCCCGTTCGACACCACCGACGGAACGTCAACCCTCGCTGTCTCCGCAAGCATTGAGCTGCAATATCTATTCGCTCCCAGTGGGAATTGCGGAGACACCATCAACCTCTCGCTCGCCGTCAGTGACGACAGCGGCTTCACCGATACCCTGGTGATCCCGCTGACCCTGGGCATCGCTTCAAGCTCCCCCCTGATCGATGAAAATTTTGATGCTTCCACGTCCCTCCCATCCGGGTGGACCCAGTCAACCAGCAACGGCGGAAGCCCCTGGGTCGTGAGTTCGGCGAGCGCAGACACACCACCTAATGCAGCCTTTTCAGCCGGAGTGAGTTCGGTCGGCGACGCCTTCCTGGTCTCGCCCCCAAGGGAGATCACCGACAGCGACTCAACCCTGACCTTCCGGCACTCCTACAATCTCCAAAACGGGCAGGATGGAGCAGTTCTGGAGTATTCGCTCAATAGCGGTTCTTCATGGGATGACCTCCTTCAGTCATCCGCGACAGTCACCGGAGGAGGTTACAACGGCACCGTTGATAACGGAGGTCGACCTTCAGACAGACCATCGATCGGAGGAAGAAGTGCTTGGACCGGTTCGTCGGGTGGATTCATCAATACCACCATCGACCTTCCAGCGGCTTGGGTAAACGAGACCATACAACTCCGTTGGCGTCTCTCACATGATGGTAGAACGGCAGGCGGCGGATGGTATGTCGACTCAGTGAACCTTGGTGGTGGCGAAATCTTCATCTGCGACCCCTTCCGGCCCACTCTCACCCTGAGCGCCTCCGGTAACACCCTGAGTGAGGGCGACAGCTCCTCGACGATCGATCTCACCCTCTCCACCCCTCTTCCTCTGGCATCCAATGTCGACGTCACCCCGCTCATCTCGGGGGAGGCAGATTCCAGTGATCTCAATTCCGCTCCTTCCTTCACTTTGAATAGCGGAAGCACCTCGACCGCCTTCAATATCTCCGCAGCGGCAGACGCGACCACTGAAGGGACCGAGAGCATCACCTTCTCCCTGCCATCAGACAATTCGGGCTTCGCCGCTGGTTCGCCTTCCACTGCGACGGTGAGTATCGAAGAGCAGATTCTCACCGCCACCGTGACTCTTGGCAACCTCACGACGGTTTTTGACGGAGGAGAGCAGGAGGTCACCGTCACGACCGAACCGGTCGGCCTCTCAACCAGCGTTACCTACGATGGATCTGCCACCAAACCGACCAACGCCGGAAGCTATGCGGTGGTGGCCACTGTTACCGAACCTGGATATATCGGAAATGCCTCGGGCACCTTCATCATCGACCCCGCCAATGCCGGCGTCACACTCGGTGATCTCACCAAGACCTATAGCGGAAGCGCGCAAGGGGCAACGGTGACCACCAACCCCGGGGGACTGACGACCACCGTAACATACAACGGCTCAAACACGCCTCCCACCGATGTCGGGACCTATGCAGTTTTCGCTGAAGTGGCCGATCCAAATTATACCGGCTCGGCGAGCGACACTTTGACCATTACTCCGGCGTCCGCAACGGTGACTTTGGAGGATCTCATGCAAACTTATGACGGTTCACCCAGGTCGGTCTCGGCAACGACCGATCCCATCGGCTTGCCCGTTGAGATCACCTACAACGGCAGCACCACCGCCCCAACCGAAGGTGGAAGCTATGCGGTCGAAGCCACGGTGACCGACCCGAATTATACCGGTTTGGCAAGTGGCACGCTGGAGGTGTCCATCAGCTATGACATTTGGATAGAGACTTTCATCACCCCGGCTTCGAGTCCAGCCGATGACCTCGACAACGATGGGTGGACCAATCTGTCCGAGTATGTGCTCGGAACCGATCCTACTCTGCCAGATTCAACACCCTCGATTGTTCCGGTCATTGGACCATCCAGCTACGAGCTGCGACTCCCTTCGTTTACACCCAGACCAGACGCGACAGTTGCCGCCCAATCTTCCACAGATTTTGATACATGGACCAGCGACGGTGTTACCGAAACACCCGAAGGGTTTGCCATCTCGACCGCGGATGCCTTTCGCTTCCTCAGGATCTCATTCACCCTGAATCCTTAGCCCCGGCCAACCGACACCGGAGTTGTAGCCTGGATGGCAGTTGACCCCGATACGCTCTCCTGGAAGTCCATTAGAACGATGATGAAGCCTCCATCCCTCCTCTTCGATCAGCGGTTGGTGCGATCGGGAGTCAGCTGACTCATTTGCCAGCGCAGCCTTTTTTACCGGCCGGGATAGCGGGGCCAAAAACGATTAACTTTTGGATGCACATACGGACTTCTTGCGGACAAAAAACGCCGGAGACGAAAGCCCCCGGCGTTTGAAAGTTGTTTGAGAATGACTGGCCGGACTAGCGACGGCGTCTGCCGAGAGCCAACAGACCAGCGAGGGCTCCCAGAAGTCCGGTAGCTGGCTCCGGAATTGCCCCGAGTGAAACGCCCCCGGTTCCGAAACTGTAAATCTCGGAAGCCTCGGCAGGTGTCAGCACACGGTCCCACATCGCAACATCATCGATCATGCCATCCCACATGCGGTTGGCTCCACCTTGCGGATTATTTCCAATCCAAAGGTTGTTGGTTCCGTTGTCGTTGATGCCGGTCGCCGTTCCACTCGCCACATTCACCCCATTCACATAGAGTTCAGTGGCCCCACCGTTAGCAGTCGTCGCAACAATATGAAACCAGGATCCGTCGTAGACATTGTTGCCTGAGAGATCACGAATGTCGCCACCTCCACCGGCATAGGCAGGACCTGGAATATTTCCGCCACCGCTGTCGCGGGCGATTCGATAATCACTCCCTTCACCGTGGGCGAGCAAGGCCTGCCAGCCAGTCTGCTGAGAATCGCCGGAGTCATGCTGAACCCAAAGAGAAATCGATACATCCAGACCAGTCCGGTCAACGTCGTTGCCGGCGCCGTCCAAAACCTGGATGCGACCGTCGGTTCCAGCCGAACGTTCAAAATCAACACCACCACCGAAAAGACCGGTTGCGAAGGAAACGGTGCCAGCGGTCCCTTCAACGGTCCCGTTATCGACTTGGCTGCTGGTGGCTTCGGCGAACGAACCTGCGGTGTCGTTTGCGTTGCCGTCCATGTTCCAATAATTGATGAGGCCGGTGTGGATGAGCGCGCCCTGGGACAGCATCGCTGATGCCGCAAAGGGGGTAATAAGTGCAATCTTTTTCATGCTAATTCGAGTGTGTGATCGAGGCGAAATCGCCCTCAAGATTTGTCTTCCTAACAAACCTTCGTGGAGATTGAAGCAAAAAGTGGCTTTTTTTTCATTTCATGATGAGTCTACCCTGCGTCTTACAGTTTTTTACAAAACAACCGCGATGATCAACCTGAGCCCATCGTTTCCCGGGGGAAAAGTACACAACCAACCGAAAACCATCTCAAAAACAGGCTTTCGGGTTTCCTGAACTATTGGAGGATTTTTGAAGACCTTCTTTCCTCCGAGTTTGAACCACAATTTCCCTGCCTCCGCTCATGAAGACTCCTACCTTTTTTGATTGTGAGCCCGGAAATGACCATCCACTCTCTGCCAAATACCATGTTGATGAGAAAAACTCCCTCCCCCTTCCTTTCGACGACCTTTTTCGCCCTTCTCGCCGGTGGCGTTTCCAATGCGGCAGTCATTCAGATCGCTGTCGAAGCTGATACCTACATCCGCAACGACGCTGCCGGACCGAACACCATCAACGACGGAGACGCGGACAACGAGATCATCATCGGGGTCAATGGAAGCTCGACGGCGGAACTCCGTGGCCTCCTCCGCTTCGACCTAGCGCCGCTGCTGGGCATGATGGGTGGCACCATCAACAGCGTGACCCTGACAGGCACCACGCGCACCGGGGCCCCCGGAGGGCAGAATGCGACCCCGTCCACCCTGACCCTCGATGTTTTTGATTACGGCTTCGAATTTGTCGAGGCCAACGCATCCTTCAACAACCCGGCAGGAAACGGGGCCGACACGACGGCGGGCGGGACCGTTGGAACCTTGCTCTCCACCGAAAGTGTCCTGAACCCCGCTTCCCTTCCTTCAGGACAATCGGTCGTCTTCGGGGATAGCGCGGCATTCCGCACAGCGGTGTCTGATCAACTCGCGGGCGACCTGACACTGAACTTACTTGTCATTGGCACCTCCAACACGGACCAGAGCTTCCTCCGCTTCGACGACGAGGACCGCCCCAACCCCTTCCTCCTCACCGTGGACATTGTTCCCGAGCCATCTTCCGCATTGCTCGCGGCGTTGGGCTCGTTGCTGGTCCTGCGCCGGCGCCAGCGCTGACCGCGCCCTGATGAGACGTTCCTTGAAACGCACGATCCGTCCTACCGGCATTGATGTCGTGCAATCGCTGCGATCCTTGCCCGCCGGGGACCAGCCTACCCTGAAAACCACCATGAAAAAATCTCGAGCCTTTTCTGCCAGATCCCTTTTTGCTCTGACCCTCGCTCTCACACTTGGCACTCCGGCCGTGATGGCTGACGTGATGGATTACAAAAATTACGGCCGGAAGGGTGCGAAAGCCCGCAAGTCCTGGCTGAAAACTCCGGAGAAAAAATATGATCCCAACACCATCGTTTATTGCGATGCCCTTCGGATGAGGGTGCATGCCGCCGACAGCCCCGCCCTGATTCTCAAGGATCGAAAGAAAACGATGACGCTGTAGCAAGCCGACAAGGAAGGCTGGCGCATCGGGGAATCGGGTCAGTCGGGACGGGAGCGAACCAGCTTCCCGGGATACCGCCGCAAGCACCCCGAGAAGCTTATCCCTGATGATGCTCCCGGCCTCGTCCAACGCATGAAGAGTGGAAAGCTGAAATGGCAACAGGCCGGATGCCATCGATTTGTGGTGAGCCCAAACCACATTCCCATGACCAAGAAGGAGGCGCTGGAAAAGGGAGCCTACGTTTGTGAGCACTGCAAAGAGCGGGGACCGAGCCTTACCACAGCGGACCTCGAACGATTGAAGAAGATGCCTGCCGTCCCAACCTTCACTCCACCCGAAGGATGGACACCGAAGCCGTTTTCGCCAACCGAGCAGCCTTCAAAGAAGGAGATCGACCTTCTCATTCAAGAAACCCTCGCCACGGGCTACGGCATTCAAGAGACCTTCTTCAAAGACCCCTTGGCTTCGCTGGAAGAGTTCATGGGGCGCCGGTTCTTCTTCCCGGTTGGCAACTGGCTGACCTTCTACCAAGCTTACCGCGCCACCGGCGACAAGCGGATCCTGGAGTCCCTCAAGGTCTCAGCCCGTCACTACCGGGATCTGTGCACCAAGTACCCTGATATCGCTCAAAACAAGGCCAGGGACCCCGAGGGAATGGCCTTCCTGTATTCCATGGCGGTCTCGGCGAGACTCACGTTGCAACTGGCGGAGAAGCATCCCAACCAAGTCACCGCACAAGAGCTCGAGGAGGCCGGCTGTTTTCTCAAAGCCATCATGGCGACCCTGAAGCCGGTGGTGGAAGGGAACGATCAGCTCGATGCCAAGATGGGCATCCCCCAAGAGCTGGCGAATGATTTCCGGAGCCGCGCCTACAACCGTGCCCTCAATGGCATCGGCACGATGGCGATGGCTGCAGCCGCGCTCGAAGACCTGCAGGCGATCAAGAAAACGACCGAGTACAAGCCACAGATTGATCGCTACAAGAAGTGCATCCAGGAGTACTTCAAAAACTGGAAAAACATGGGATGCCTCTACACCGAAGCGGGTGGCAAGACCTATTTCTACTACGCCTACAGTGGCACCGCCAAAAAAAGGGAAGATGGTCTCATGCTCGGTGGCGCCGATGATGTCGGCCATTATTCACACTCGGTTCAAGGGGTGATGTTGGTGCATGACGCGACCCCGGAATTGGGCGCGGATGATGCCTTCATGACCGCCATCGCCAATGCGGTGCACCACAATTCCTATACCAGGAATGGATCCATCCAATGTCCCTCGGCCGACAAGATCAAACCGATGAGTCGCAAACCTCACAGCAAATCGCCAAAAGGTCGTTTCTATTTTTTTAACGCATTCAACGAGGGTGTCATCAAAGGCCAAAACTCAAAGATCAATGAAAGTCAAAGGGTGGAGATAAACAGCCAGTTTGGCATGAGGCTCGTCACCCTTTATTCCCAATACCTCAAGGCCCTCCGGAAAGATCGAAGCCTCGTCCATCTCGGCGAGATCAAATAAGGAACCGAAGCACTCAAGGATTCTTTTGAGCCAGTAACGTTCCAAAGAACTCCGGTCGCCCCTGTCTGAAGGGGTCGAAGGAAAGGCCATTCGGCCTGCCTGATAAAAAGAGAATATGAGGTTTCGTGTGCTCGCATTCCTTCTCCCTCGTAACTTGATCCATGGTCAGAACAGCCGGGGACAGTGGTTCGGAATGAGCGTGACTTCTTTAAGACACCTAAGGCACGGAAACCACCCGCAGACGGATGAATCCTTTTTCGGGAATCGGGCTGGGAAAAGGGGTCCGGACGGTGAGCAAGCGGTAGCCATCAAGGTCATCTTCTTCCTGAATCGGACTGGCCGCAGG
>JASFWU010000099.1:0-8648 GCA_050049035.1 Akkermansiaceae bacterium
CTCGCCCACTTCTTGTTCGCGATCCTTCAGACTCTCGGTGGTCTTGAAATCCCGGATAAAGTTGGGCGCGTCCACGACCGTCACCATGGTATCAATTTGCGCGATGTCCCCCAACGACTGTCCGTTTTCATCCTCAAAAGTGAAGGTCTCGGCGACCGGCATGGGCTCGGAGACTCCGGTCGACTCGATGACCAAATGATCAAAGCGACCTTCCCGCGCCAGCTTTCCGACCTCCTCGAGGAGATCCTCCCGCAAGGTGCAACAGATACATCCATTCGACATCTCCACCATTTTCTCCTCGGTGTGAGATAAGGAAGCATCTCCGTTTCGCACGAGGTCGGCATCGATATTGACCTCACTCATATCGTTCACGATCACCGCCACCCGCATCCCTTCGCGGTTCCTGAGGACGTGGTTCAAGAGAGTGGTCTTCCCGGCACCGAGAAAGCCGGAAAGAACGGTCACAGGCAACTGGGTCTTGTCTTGGGGACGGGCCGAGGTGGTCATTGCTAAGGAAGATTACTCAAAGAGAAAAACTTACTAGCGGTTATCGCAACATACTTGCAATAAAAAGCGCGACGAGTTTCCCCGTCGCGCTTGAAAATCTTCGAAAGCGTCCCGCTTACTTGCCCCAGGCTTTGAGGAGAGCCTGGCCCATCTCGGACGGAGTCTCGGCGACCACGATGCCAGCATCGGCCATGGCAGCCTTCTTGGCTTCTGCAGTCCCCTGACCACCGGAAACAATGGCACCAGCGTGACCCATGCGACGTCCCGGAGGCGCAGTCGCTCCGGCGATGAATCCCGCCACCGGCTTCTTGCAGTTCTCCTTGATCCAGGCAGCCGCTTCTTCCTCCGCCGAACCACCGATCTCACCGATCATGATGATCGCTTCGGTCTCGGGGTCTTCGTTGAAAAGCTTGATGATATCGAGGTGCGAGGTGCCGTTGATCGGATCTCCGCCAATACCCACGCAGGTGCTCTGTCCGTAGCCGAGAGAAGTCACCTGCCAAACGGCTTCGTAGGTCAGGGTTCCCGAACGAGAGACAATCCCGACATTCCCCTTCTTGTGAATGTATCCCGGAGCAATGCCAATCCGGCAGCCGCCGGTGGAGTCCGGTCCGGTTCCCGGAGTGACGACTCCCGGACAGTTCGGTCCGATGAGACGGGTCTTCGAGCCGCGCATGTATTCCTTCACCCGCATCATGTCCATGACCGGGATTCCCTCGGTGATGGCCACGACAAGATCGACACCGGCATCCACTGCTTCGAGGATGGCATCGGCCGCAAACGGAGGCGGCACAAAGATGGCCGAAGTGGTTGCTCCGGTTTCCTTCACCGCATCAGTCACCGTGTCGTAAACCGGGACTTTGTGATCTCCGTGGTCAAAGGTGAGACCACCCTTACCCGGAGTCACGCCGGCTACCAAATTGGTGCCGTAATCCAAACTCAATCCGGCGTGGCGTCCGCCAAAACCACCGGTGATTCCCTGCACCAAAACCTTGGTGTCTTCATTCACTAAAATAGACATCGTACTAAATCTGCTGGGGGTTACACTGCGGCCACCGCTTTCTTCGCGGCATCGGCCAAATCATCGGCTCCGGTAATGGCAAGTCCGGAAGCAGCGAGAGTCGCGCGACCAGCTGCCACGTTGTTTCCTTCCAGACGCACCACCAACGGTAGCTTGAGTCCGGTTTCTTCGACTGCAGCCACCACACCCTCGGCGATGACGTTGCAGTCCATGATGCCACCAAAAATGTTGATCAAGATGGCCTCAACCTTGGGATCTCCCTGAATGATGTTGAAGGCCCCAATGACTTGCTCTTTGGTCGCGCCGCCTCCCACATCGAGGAAGTTGGCGGGATCGCCTCCGGCAAACTTGATGGCGTCCATCGTGGCCATGGCCAAACCGGCGCCGTTCACAAGGCAGGCGATGTTGCCATCGAGACCAATATAGCTGAGGTCAAACTCGGAAGCCGCGACCTCACGGGGATCTTCTTCCTCGGTGTCGCGGTAGGCTTCGATCTCAGGATGACGGTAGAGGGCGTTGTCGTCGAAGCCGAACTTGGCATCGAGTGCGAGGACCTGTCCGTCGGTCGTTTCCACCAGCGGGTTGATTTCGACCATGTCGCAGTCGAGCGACACGAAGAGCTTGAAGAGATTCTTCACCAACTTGCCGAACTCCTTGGCGGCGGGACCGGTGAATCCGAGAGCCGCGGTGAGCTTGCGCACTTCGTAGGGCTGCAAGCCCGCGAGCGGATGAATGAGCTGTTTGATGATTTTTTCCGGACGATTCTCGGCAACCTCCTCGATATCCATGCCCCCTTCGGTCGAGGCCACGATGACCGGACGACTGGTGTCGCGGTCCATGAGGAGGGAGAGATAATACTCGTGTTTGATTTCCACCGCATCGGCCACCATGACCTTGCGCACCAGACGACCTTCCTCACCGGTTTGCTTGGTGACGAGGGTCTCTCCGAGCATTTTTCCGGCGATCTCGCCGATTTCAGCCGGGTCTTTGGTCAGATGAACGCCGCCCTCAAAGCCGTTCTTGAAGGTGCCTTTTCCCCGTCCACCCGCATGCACCTGCGCTTTCACGACCAGGAGATCTGATCCGATTTCTTCTGCGATGGCTTTCGCCGCTTCAGCTGTCTCTGCCATCTGGCCCCGTGGACTCGGGACCTCAAAGCGGTCGAACAGCTCCTTTGCCTGATATTCGTGGATATTCATGCCGGAAACCGGGCGAACGCTACCCATGAAAACCCGCCACGCAATGCTTAATCGCCCTAAATCTCAGCACCTTTGAAGGAAACGACCTGAAAACACCCTGGAGCTCCCAATTTTCGCCCGTCTCCCTTGCTTCTCAGCCTCGAACGGTATATTGCCCCCATCCCGTCTCGAAAAACGGACTCAATTTCATGATCAAGTGGACCCTTCAGAAAATCGTTGGCTCTAAGAACCAACGCGAGCTCAAGCGCATGCAGCCCATTGTCGATAAGATCAATGGGCTCGAAGTGGCCCTGCAAAGCGAGTCGGAAGAGCAATTGCTCGAACGCGTCGTGGGTTGGCAGAAGCACCTTCATCGCTATCTCCCTCTTGATCTTCCGACCAAGCGGCAGCTTGAAATCATGGATGATGAAACCGTCGCCGCCGTTTCACAGGCCCTGATGGGACGCCTCGACGAACTTCGCGATGACTTTCCGTCGCTTCCTTCCGAACTTACCTCCCTCGACGACATCGCCGCCGCCAAGGAAGCCTTTGGCGAGATCGAAGACGACTTCCCCGCCCTTCGTGACCAATACCTCAACGAAATCCTTCCCGAAGCCTACGCCGTCGTCAAAAACGCGGCTCGTCGCCTTTGCGGTCGCGACATCGAGGTCGTCGACAACACCATGAAGTGGGACATGGTCCACTTTGATGTCCAACTGGTCGGCGGAATCGCGCTTCACCGCGGCATGATTGCCGAGATGCAAACCGGTGAAGGTAAGACTCTCGTTGGAACACTCCCCGTTTTCCTGAACGCCCTCACCGGCCTTGGCGTACACGTGGTGACGGTCAACGATTACCTCGCCCGACGTGACTCCGAGTGGATGGGAGCGCTCTTCAAGTTCCTCGGTCTTACCGTAGGCTGCATTCAAAGCCAGCAGCACCCGGAAATCCGCCGGGCCCAATACGAAGCCGACATTACTTACGGGACCAATGCCGAATTTGGTTTCGATTACCTTCGCGATAATGGCATGGCTGACTCCACCGCTCACCAGGTCCAGCGCAGCCACTACTTTGCCATCGTCGATGAGGTCGACTCCATCCTGATCGATGAAGCCCGCACTCCGCTCATCATCTCCGGTCCCGCGGTGGTTTCCAACATCGAGGAATACAAGCGCTACAGCAAGGTCGTCGAGCAGCTCGTCAAAAAGCAGAACCACCTCTGCAACGAACTCGCCACCGAGGCCAAGAAGGCACTCGATGAAGACGATGAAGACACTGCCGGACGCGCCCTTTTCAAGGTCAAGCTCGGGCAGCCGCGCAACCGGCAGTTCATGCGCTTCATGGAGGATCCCGACACCCGTCGCCTCATTGAAAAGACCGAACTCTCCTTTTATCAGGACACCCAGAAAAAGGAGCTCTTTAAGATCAAAGAGGAGCTCTACTTCACCGTCGATGAGAAGGGCCACGATGCCGACCTCATGGAGCTGGGACGCGAGTTCCTCTCCCCCGACGATCCCGAAGCCTTCGTGATTCCGGATCTCGCTGCCGCCTTCGCTGACGTCGATGCCAACCTCGATCTCAGTGACGAGGAAAGGATTGCCGAAAAGGAAAAGATCCAGTCCCGAATGGATTCGCAGGGAACCCGCGTGCATGCCATTTCCCAGCTTTTGAAAGCCTATTGCCTTTACGAAAAAGACAACGAGTACGTCGTCAAGGACCGCAAGGTCATCATTGTGGATGAAAACACCGGCCGTGAGATGCCCGGACGCCGTTGGTCGGACGGTCTCCACCAGGCGGTCGAAGCGAAGGAAAACGTGGAGGTCGAGCGCGAGACCCAGACCTACGCCACCATCACCATTCAAAACTACTTCCGTCTCTATGAAAAGTTGGGCGGTATGACCGGAACCGCGGAAACGGAAGCCGCCGAATTCCACGACATCTACAATCTCGATGTCCTACCCATCCCAACCCACCGGGAGAATCAGCGCATCGACAACAACGACCAGGTCTTCAAGACCCGTCGCGAAAAGTTCAATGCGGTCGTGAACCGGATCCAGGAATGTCACGAGAAGGGGCAGCCCGTTCTCGTCGGAACCGCATCGGTAGAAGCTTCGGAGACCCTCTCCCGCATGCTCAAGCGGGCCAAGATCACTCACAACGTTCTCAACGCGAAGTATCACCTTCAGGAAGCCGAGATTGTGAAAGCAGCCGGTCAGCTCAATGCGGTCACCGTTTCAACCAACATGGCCGGACGTGGAACCGACATTAAGCTTGGCGAAGGAGTCACCGAGGTCGGCGGCCTTTTCGTGATCGGAACCGAGCGTCACCAGTCCCGACGCATCGACCGCCAGCTTCGCGGACGTTGCTCACGTCAGGGTGACCCCGGCGAGTCGCAATTCTTCATATCATTTGAAGACGACCTCATGCGGAATTTCGCCGCCGCCCAGCGCATGACCAGCATGATGGAGCGCTTTGGCATGGAGGATGGCGAAGCTCTCGAGCACAAGTGGCTCAACCGCTCGGTCGAAACCGCCCAGAAGCGGGTGGAGCAAATGTATTACCGCCGACGGAAATACGTCCTCGATTTCGATGACGTCATGAACCGCCAGCGTGAAGTCGTTTACGGCTACCGCAATCAGGTATTGAAAGCGGAAGATCCCCGAGAGCTCATCATGGAGCTTCTTGACCGGGTGGTTCCCGCCCAGATAGAGCACTACACCGAGGAGCGCGACGAAGGAGCGCCTGACTATATGGAGCTCCTCAACTGGATCAACAAGACCTTCCCGCTTCATCTCACCATCGACGAAGCCGAATTTGAAACCCGCGACGTCGAAGGAAACACCGCCTTCATTCTCGAAAAAGTTCACGAGGCCTATGCCCGCAAGGTGGCGATGGAGAACCCCGAGGTCCTCGACTCGCTCGAGCGTCACATCATTCTCAACGGCATCGACCAGAAGTGGCAGGAACACCTTTACGCGATGGACTCCCTTCGCGAAGGCGTTCAACTCCGCGCCCAGGGTCAGAAGGATCCGCTCGTGGAATACAAAATGGAGGCCTACAAGCTCTTCACCGCCCTCATGGACACCATCGATGAAGCCGCGGTGCACAACCTCTTCCGCTTCACCACGATCCAGCCGGTTGACTCGGTGCTGGCCGATGCGCCTCAGCAAACTTCCGGAGGCACCGAAGACTCGATGACCAACGACAATGTCGCGGTTTCGGGTTCATCCGGCTCGGCTCAATCCGGCAGCACCGACGAAAGTGGCCTCAAGCTCAACCTTCCCAAACGACGCCCTGTCGCCAAGGTGGGCCGCAACGAACCGTGCCCCTGCGGTTCCGGCAAAAAATACAAGCAGTGCTGCGGCCGTATCACGGAGTAGGCTTCTGGAAAGGGAACAGGGATTCACAGGATGAGCAGGATCCTGGCTTCTGCCGAGTAGAGGTGTTTACCATCCAGCGCCCCCCTTCAATTCATCCTGTCTATCCTGTCCATCCCTGTAAACCAAACTTCATTGTTCAAATCCCGCTTTTCGCTGTTCAGAGTTCGGCGTGCCCTTTCCGGAAGACGAACTCGACGACTTGAGATCAAACGATCTCCTTCGTGGCTTGCGCGTCGTCTCTTCCCCGCACCATCCGCACCTCACGATCGATGGAACGGAGGTCCTCAACTTCGCTTCCAATGATTACCTCGGGCTAGCCCAGCATCCTGCGTTGATTGAAGCCGCGACAAAAGCGACCCGCAGCTACGGCACGGGCTCAACCGCATCACGCTTGATTTCAGGCTCGCTCGATCTTTTTCATCAACTTGAAGAAGAGCTTGCTGCAGCCAAGAAGACGGAAGCCGCGCTCACCTTCGCCAACGGCTATGCAACGGCAACCGGCACCATCCCGGCTCTTGTCGGAAAAGGCGACACCATCATTCTCGACAAACTTTCCCACGCCTGCCTGATCGATGCGGCCCGCCTTTCAGGAGCAACCATTCGTGTCTTTCCTCACAACGATCTCAACAAACTGGAAAAGCTCCTGATCTCCGGGAAAGGTCGTACTTTGGTCGTCACCGAGTCAGTCTTTTCCATGGATGGCGACCTCTGTCCGCTCCGGGAAATCGTCGATCTCAAAGATCAGTATGGTGCACTTCTTCTTCTGGATGAAGCCCATGCAACCGGCGTTTTGGGGTCGAATAGACACGGACTCGCCGAAGCTCTCGGGCTGCAGGACCGGGTCGACTTCCAAATGGGAACTCTTGGAAAGGCCCTCGGCTCTGCCGGTGGTTTCCTTGCCTCGTCACGACAGTGGGTCGACCTGCTCATCAATAAAGCCCGGTCGTTTATCTACTCCACCGCTCCTCCGCCATCCCAGGCTGCTGCAAGTCTCGCGGCCCTTCGCCTTCTCGCCACGCCTGAAGGCCAGGCCCTTCGAGAAAAACTGCGAGCCAATCTCTCCACCTTCAACTCTCAGGTTTCAGATCTCGAATCTCAATCCCCCATCATTCCTCATCTGGTGGGCGACAGCTCGGAAGCCCTGACTCTCTCGCGATCGCTTTTGAACCGAGGCTTCCTCGTCCCCGCCATTCGATATCCCACCGTTCCTCGAAACACCGCAAGGCTGAGGATCACCATCACGGCGGCGCATGACTCCAGGCAGATCGAATCCCTCAAAGAGGCCATTTAGATTCGCTCACTTGCCAGCTCAATCACATGAGTGTAGTGAAACATTGCGGGATTTCCCAATCTTGACGATTCGAAGGAAATCTCCAACTCCTTACCACGGAAAACCATGAACAACCGCCTTCTTCAAAGCCTCAGTCTCCTCGGCCTCTTGAGCACCAGCGCGAGTGCTCAAACCGTCATCTACTCCGATTCCTTTACCAATGCCGATGATACCACGATTCTCGGTCTTTCCCCAGAAACAAACAATGGAGTGGTCGGCGCCACCTACCACGAATCGAACAACTTCTGGACCCAGAATTCACCAGTCGGAATCTTCAACAACCGGGCTCAGCTGGGAGCAGACAACCAAGCCAGCCTCCCCATCGCTTCAGACGGTGACTTCGTGCAGCCTGAGAAGATCGGCGTTTCGGTCGTTCTCAATCTTGGTACCACTGCTCCTGCTCCGGTCCCCGATGATGTCCCGGTGAAACGGGGCGTCGGCGTCGGTTTCTACACCGCGACTGGCGGAGTGGCCACTCCGGTCGGCTTCCGTGGGCTGATGATCACCACCGAAGGGACGCTCATTCTGGCTCAGGAAGGTGAGAACGCCTCACCGAGGGCCGGTGAGATTGTCGAGATCACCAACGGAATCGACACCTCAGTCGACCACACGGTTGCGTTCGAGATCGACACCACGACTGGAGACATTTCAAACATCTTGCTTGATGGCGCTTTGCAAGCAGATGTCGAAACCACGATTTTCGACTCAAACATCAATCATGTCGGCTTCATGGTCAGCAGCCAATCCGGAGGCACGCTTGCTCAATACGACGATTTCACCGTGACCAATGCCGCAGTTCCGACTGTGGATCCCTTCATCACCTCAATCACTCCGATCGACGCAACGACGTATGAACTGACGGTGGTCGGAGCTCCCAGTTCGGAATACAACCTCGGGACTTCAGACGTTCTCGACTTTGAAAATGGCAGCCTCGTCGAAAACTTCACCCAGGCCAGTGTTGATGATCCAGGGACCATTGGCCTTTCGGGCAACCTGATTATTCTGGATGAAAACGGAAACGCGACTTTCCGCTTCACCTCGGAAGAACCCACGACCTTTTTCCGCCTTCAGGAGCCGGTTGCCACTCTGTTTTGAGCAATCCCCCCTAGGGAACCTCTGAACAAAGCGTTTTCTGATCCTTCGTAGTTTTGTTGTTTCTTTTTGAAGTGTCCATGCGGGATATCGCTGCTCTTATTCTCCTTCAAGGAGCTCTTTTTCTTCGACCATTTGGG
>JASFWU010000100.1:0-8619 GCA_050049035.1 Akkermansiaceae bacterium
TTTCTCCTCAAAGTGACGGTGGATTATCCAAGCCGACGGGAAGAACTCGATATCCTTTCACGCATGTCGAGCACTTCGGCCAGCGAGGAAACCATTCCGGTCACTTCGACTGAGGCCATCTCGGAAAGCAGGAAACTGGCCGACCAGATCTACATCGACCCGGCCGTCAAAGGCTACATCGTCGACTTGGTCCAGGGAACGAGACAACCGCAGGATTACGACAAGTCGCTCAAGAGCCTGATCATGGCCGGCGCCTCTCCCCGCGCCACCATCAACTTTGCCAGAGCCGCACGGGCAAGAGCCTTCCTCGATGGACGGGCTTACGTCACTCCGGCCGACGTCAAGGACCTTGCTCCTGAAATCCTTCGCCATCGGATTCTTCTCACTTACGAAGCCGAGGCCGAAAACGTCACCACCGACGAGGTCATCACCCGGCTCATGTCACGAGTTCCTGTTCCCTGAACCGCCAATTGATCAATCAAGCAGGACAAGCATTTGTGGAAGGCTCCACTCCTTTCCGAAGCCATCCTGAGCATCCTGTCGATCCCTGTTTCAAAACTACAGTCACATTCGGAACAATCCGCCTTTCTTGCCGCCAAGAATCACCGCTCCGATAATGGAGATCCCCAGGAAGACCATGGCCCAAACGCCGAGAGCTGATGCCAGTTCGAAGCCGTTCCCAAGCATCCCCAGAAGTGAATAGATTGCCTTGGTGATCGGGAAATGCTCGGATTGCTGGGCGAGGATGAGACTGTCGCTCACCTCAAGCATCGCAAAGGCGAAGGCAAGAACCCCTCCTGCGATCAAGTTGGCTCCGAGGAGAGGCAAGGCCACCCGGCGCATCGTCCGCATGGGGGTGGCACCCAGCGAGCGGGCCGCTTCCTCAAGGGCAATATTGCTTTGCTGGAGACCAGCCACCGCCGATCGCACCACGTACGGCATACGTCGTACTGCATAGGCCACCACCAGCAACCAGGTTGGGTCCTGAACCGCACCTTTGACGAGAATCTCGAAAGGTTCTCCCTTCTGTGAAAGGGCGAGGTATCCAAAAGCCAGGACCAGGCCGGGAACGGCAAGCGGCAACATCACCAGGGCATCGAGGAAGGCCCGCCCGCGAATGGTGCTCCGGACAATGACCCACGCGATGGCCAGACCGAGGACGAGATCCACCAAAGTTGCCAGCGAAGCGTAGAAGAGGCTGTTTTGAATCGAGGGAACCACCAGCGGATGCCCGAGGGCCTCCTGATAGTGAACTGTCGTCCACCCTTCAGGCAGAATCGTGGCATACCAATCCTGCGCCAGTGACAATACCACCACTCCGGCGTGAGGCAGTGAGGCGATGAAGAAGACGCCGAAGAAAAGGATGGTGCACAGGAAGGGCCAGACTCCACCGGGTCGGACTTCCACCGTTCGCCCTTTTGGTCGTGGTGCGGTTCCGAGTTTCGATCGACCAAAAACCGCCTTGGACAAAAGGAAAACGATAGTCGAGACCGCCAGCATGATTGTGACGAGAGCGTAAGGGAACGGGTTCCCGTCGAGATCCTTGATCCCGTCGTAAACCTGAACGGGAGCCACGCGGGTGTAGTCGAAGACGAGAGGCACCCCCAGCTCGGTGAAGGACCAGATGAAGACAATGGCCCCACCCGCAAAGACGCCCGGCATGGTCAACGGCATCGTGATCCGAAGGAACCTCCGCCAAGGTGGACAGCCGAGATTTTGCGCAGCCTGCTCCATCGCGGGATCGATGTTCGAGAGCGACGCCGCGATGTTCATGTAAAGGATGGGATAAAGGTGGAGGGCGTTCATCACCACCACTCCCCAGAAGCGTCCCTCGCCCAGCCAATCGATGGGCATCGAGGCATCGATCACTCCCAACTCAATCAGGAAGGCATTCAACGCTCCCTGTAGCCCAAGAATCTGTTTCACCCCGACCGCTCCCACGAATGGCGGGAGGACGAGCGGGACAAGCACCAACGCGGAGAGTGTTTTTTTGAATGGAAAGAGATATCGATGGCCAACAAGAGCGAGCGGAAAGGCAATGAGCGCAGCCGCCACCGTGCTGGTGATCCCCAAGGCAAAGGCGTTCCACAGCCCCTCGGTGTAGACGGGATTCTTGAAGACCTCTGCAATGAACGAAAAGGTCAGCCCCTCGTCAGCCGAGTAGAAGGCTTCCTTGAGAACCTCGACAGCCGGGTAGAGGAAAAAGACCACGAAGAACGCGGTGACCACAAAGGTCAGGGTGTAGGCCCACTTTGAGTTCACTTCCCACCTCCTTTCCGCGCGAGTTCTTCGGCCTCCTGATAGCGTTCACGGAAGTGTTTCCCGAGACGATTCATCATTCGAACGACGGCGACCTGGTCACCTGACTTCTGGGTCTTCTTGATCTCGGAAAGTGCCAGAGCATACCCCACCGGGGAGACGTCATAAAATTTTGCGGTGGCGTCCGCCGGAAAGCCGGCCTCGATCAGGGCATTCCAGGCCGACTTCATCTCTTCATGTGAATCAATGCACATGGCCCGGACGATACTCCGCAAGGGCGTGAAGTGGCTTCCGGTCAGCTTGGGATCGTAGATAAACTCGCTGGCGACTTCATAGGGCATCACGGCGGCATCGACCATGTCGGTGAGATAGGGTTCCTGATAAAGGTCTTTGCGAACCGGCAGGCGGCGAAGCCCGCGGATCTTGGGGCCCATCTCAGTTCCCGGCCGGGCATTCCAGAGCATTTGGCCTTCCTTGCTCAGCACGAAGTTGACGAATTCCTGCGCCACTTTTCGGTTGGGCGCTCCTTTGAGGACTGCGATGGGATCAACGCTGTAGGAGGTCCCGCCGCGCGGCGAGATGAAGGCCAAACGTGAGCGACCATCTTCTTTCTTGAGGGCTTCGTTGTATGACCGACCGAAGAAATCGATACACATTCCGGCGACCGCATTTCCCTGGGCGACGTCGTGAGGCACCTTGGTGGCTCCGTCGGCAAAATAGCGGGCATTTGCTCCGATTCGCTGGATGAGATTGAGTCCGGCGACCCAACCTTTGCGACAGGCTTCTTCGACCTCCAGACCCTCGTCGAGTTTCTCGTGAATCTTCTGCTGCACGAGCATCTCGAAAGCCTTGGCAACCGAGCCGCTTTTGGTGGGATCAGCCAAAGCAATCCCCTGCCGGAATCCGGGCTTTCCAAGATCATCCCACGACTTGGGAGCGTCCAGACCAAGGCGGCTCAGGCTATCGACATTGAAACAAATTCCGAAGGACGAAAGGCAGGTTCCGATCCAATCCTTCCCGTCGGGATAGTAACTCTCACCACTCTGAACCTTGGGAATGATCCCCTCTTCAAAAAGAGCGGACTCAGTTTCAAAGAGATCGAGTTTTTGGAAGCGTCCCTTTCCGGCCTGTCCTTTGAAATCAAAAACTCCCCCGCCAAAAAAGAGGTCTATGCCGATCCCCTCGTTTCCATTTTTCTCAGCGGCCTTGAATGCGCCATCGAGCACCCGCTTGATCTCGCTGGTTCCACCCGGTGTCCGCCAGTTGACGAAGACGCTTTCTCCGTGCTTTTTTTCATACCAACGCGAGAAGGCTTCACCGAATTCACGTTG
Organism: Akkermansiaceae bacterium; assembly: GCA_050049035.1. Taxonomy (GTDB): domain Bacteria; phylum Verrucomicrobiota; class Verrucomicrobiia; order Verrucomicrobiales; family Akkermansiaceae; genus SW10. Next base: position 3,591 of record JASFWU010000100.1, read on the forward strand.
GATCAGCTCATTGTGAGGCGTGATGATTTCCAATCTGGTCTCGGCGGCAGTCATGGTAACCGCATCAGAGTCCCGCAGCACAATGGGAGTGGCAACGACCACCGCCATCGGCACCAACACGGCAAGATATCGAAACCACCCTTTCATCATTCCCTGAGCATCATGACGTCCTCTTCCGCCACCTTGAGTTCCACTTCCGCTTCACCCGGCTGACGAATGATTTTGGGATTCAATTCGGTCACTCGCAGAACAGCCCCATCGTCCAGTCTCACCGAATACTGCGCGGTGTTTCCGAGGTAGGTTCGATCGATGATTTTGCCCGTCAGGTCACCTTCGCCAGGATTCATAAAGAACAAGGATTCAGGGCGAATGGCCAGGATGACATCCGAACCCAATACCGGCTGCCAATCAGCGATGGTGGGTGTTGCCGCGAGCACCTCGGTGTTGGTGGCGACATAGCCTCCTTCGCGCACTACTCCCGGAAGAAGATTGGTTTCGCCGATGAAGTTGGCAACGTAACTGGAAACCGGCCGACGATAGATTTCCTCCGGAGGGCCGATCTGCACAATCTCCCCTTCGTCCATCACCGCCATGCGGTCGGCCATCGAAAGCGCCTCGGCCTGATCATGAGTGACATAAACTCCGGTAAGCTCGTTTTCCTTCACAATGCGACGAATCTCGGCGCGCATTTCGAGTCGCAACTGGGCATCAAGATTTGAAAGGGGCTCGTCCAAAAGAAGCACCTTGGGGCGGACCACGAGGGCGCGGGCAAGAGAGACCCGTTGTTGCTGCCCCCCCGACATCTGGTCGATACTCCGTTTCCCGAAGCCGCCCAACTTCACCATCTCGAGCGCCTCCTCGACCCGCTTCTGAATCGCCGCTTTGTCGACCTTCCGTTCCTCCAGGCCAAAGGCGATGTTCTGCCCGACCGTCATGTGGGGCCACAGGGCGTATGATTGGAACACCATTGCGGCCTCCCGCTAGTGAGTGGGGAGCCTGGTAACGTCGCGACTTCCAAAGTAAATCACTCCCTCGGTCGGTCTCTCGAGACCGGCAATACAGCGAAGAAGGGTGGTCTTTCCGCACCCGCTGCCACCGAGGAGAAAGAACAACTCACCGGGCTCCACTTGCAGCGAAACACACTTCAGGGCGGTGACCTCATCAAAGCGCTTGGTGATGCGGTCCGCGACGATTTGCTCCATGGGTCTGCATGCTTGAAATTCCCCGCAAAAAGGCAAGCCCAAGTGCATCCGGATTTCACCCGACGTTTAAAAAACCACTGCTTTTTCTTGTCGCCAAGAAGCGGAGCATGTGGTCCATTTCCTGAACACCCTTAATCCCATGCCACGCGTTGTCATTTCCATTGCCGATAAAACTCCGCAGCCCTATCGCTTCGATCTCGACCGGGAAAAGGTCACCATCGGACGGAGCTCTTCAAGCGACATTGTCATCGACTGCCCTTCCGTCTCCGGGCTGCATTGCACCATGGAACGGGTCGATGGCGGATTCATCCTCAAAGACCAGGGCTCGACCAACGGGCTGAAATTGAACGATGAAGAGATGGAGATCATTGATCTTCGCAACGACATCGATGTTTTTGTTGGGGACGCGGAGTTTGAATACACGCTGAGCGACGAAGAACTTGATGATCTCGACGAAGAGGATTTCGTTCCCCACGCCAGGAAGGCCTCCGAGAAAAAAGAATCGAAAAAGGCTCCCGACACGGATGACTTCGAGGATGAGGACGAGAAGCCCAGAAAAAAGAAGAAGGCATTGAAGACTCCTCCGCGGGCTGCCGCACCACCTCCGCCCCAACCGGTTCTTTCCTCCACCACCGGCAACGGAAACGGCTTCTTCGTCCTTGGAGCCATCATCTGCGGTTTTCTCGCTCTCTATGCCGGTCTTGACGCCAGCTACCGGGGGAGCAAACAGAACGAAGACCGGGAGGATTCCTTTTCCCTGATCAGCGACATGTGGAATGGAGCTCCGGCACCAACCGAATCGAAGGAAGAGGAGGAGTAAGCCCTTCATGAAGCCCCCGACCACGACCCAGGATCTTGCCACCCTGTCCTCGGGCATCCGTTCGGTGACGGAAGCTCATCTGGAAGAAACCGGAGGACTCCTGCGCCTTTCACCCACCTGGGTTCCCCGTTCCTTTTTGCAGCCGGGTCTCCGGCTCAAGCTCCATCCGGACGACACCTACGCGTATGGGCTGAGCAGAGGTGGAATTGACGAACGCTGGTTCGGCTCGACCACCATGACGGCCAACGAAGGCCGGGCCGAAGACGAAGGATTGTCTTACATCGTGGCAGGACGGGAGCGTTTTACTCTCCTCGATGCCATCAACGAATGTGGAGCGGAGATCATTGGGGAGGCGATTTGGAACAAATACCGCAAGTGGCCGGTGTATTCCAAGTTCTTCGACAACATGGGGCCGATCCCCCACCATATGCACCAGAATGCCGAGCAAGCGGCACTGGTCGGACAGGAAGGGAAGCCCGAGTCTTATTACTTCCCGCCTCAACACAACAACGTCGGCAACAACTTTCCCTACACGTTCATGGGGCTGGAACCCGGCACAACCCGACAGCAGGTTTACGACTGCATCGCGAACTGGCACAAAGGCGACAACCGGATCCTTGAACTTTCAAAGGCCTACAAACTTCAACCCGGAACCGGCTGGCTGATCGACCCCTGTATTCTTCATGCACCTGGCTCCCTTTGCACTTACGAGCCACAGTGGGGGTCCGATGTCTTTGGAATGTATCAAAATCTGGTCGAAGGCCGCGAAGTCCCCCGCTCCCTTCTGGTCAAAGATATGCCCACCGAGAAGCACGAGGATATCGACTTCATCATCGATCAGCTCGACTGGGAGAAGAATCTTGATCCTCATTTCAAGGACAACCACTACCTCGAACCGGTCACCGCGACCCGGGATGAAAGCCATCACGACAAGTGGATCGTCTACGGCAAGGTCGATGACTTCCAATACTTCACTGCCAAGGAGCTGACCATCGAACCTCTCTCCAAGGCGACCATTACCGATCGTGGCGCATACTCCGCAATCGTGGTGCAAGGAGAAGGCAAAGCAAACAAGCTCAACTTGAATTGCCCCAAGTTGCTGCGCTTCAACGAGCTTTCCGAGGACGAATTCTTTGCCACGGAATCGGCCGCCCAAGACGGAGTGGTCTTTGAAAATACCAGTGCCACCGAACCATTGGTCTTGCTCCGCTACTTTGGTCCCGAGATGAACCCCAACGCCCCGGAAATGGGAGCGTATCGGAGTTAGTTTCTCCTTTTTCAGATCGGCCATTTCCAAACCGGGGGGTTTGGACAACAACTATGGCATGACCGACGATGCCGTTCTTGAAGAATCCTCACCACGCTACAAGCGCCTCAGCGAGGCGGTAAACATCGGTGACCTCGACCTGGCTCGAAGCATCATCAGCGAGGCCTCGGCGGACGACCAACGCCGGATCATCTCCCAGTTGGATCTGAAAGTTCGAGAACAGCTCTTCGAACTTCTGCCACCGGACGAAAGCGCCCTTCTCATCGAGCACCTTGCCGAAGTGCAAGCGGTGGAGATCCTGGAGGAGCTGCCCGCTGAAATTGCAGCCGATGTGGTTGAAAATCTGGATGCGGAAACCGGTGGCGACCTGCTCCGGGAACTTGATCCCGAAGACGCCGAAGCGATCCTTTCGGAAATCGATGACGCGCAGGAGTGTGAAGATCTTCGAGAACGGGCCGCCTATGATGAGGAATCAGCCGGCGGTCTCATGTCCGAGCACGTTCTTTCTTTTCCCCTGACCGCGACCGTTTCAGATGTGCTGGCTGACCTCGAAACAAACTCCGAAAAATACCACGACGCCGATGTGCAATACTTCTTCGTCGTCGATCATGACAATCACCTGTCCGGGGTTCTGAGCATGCGTAGCCTCGTTCTGGGAAAACGCTCCACCTCCATCAGGGAACTCATGATTCCCGAACCGCTATCGGTGTTGGTTGATACCTCCCTGGAGGAGCTCGAAGATCTCTTTGAAGAGAAAAACTACCTTGGACTTCCGGTCATTGATGGAGACGGACGCCTCAAAGGGATCGTCTCGCGCCGCGCGGTGATGGAGGCCTTGAACGAGCACCAAACCGAAGATTACCTCAAAGCAGCCGGTATTGTGGGTGGTGAGGAATTGCGCTCCATGCCCCTGAAAGCCCGTTGCCTGAGGCGCCTGGCCTGGCTGGGACCGAACATCTTGCTCAACCTTCTTGCCGCTAGTGTCATTGCCACTTACGAAGACACCCTCTCGGCGGTCATCGCACTTGCGGTCTTTCTCCCCATGGTCTCCGACATGAGCGGCTGCTCGGGCAACCAGGCTGTCGCGGTCAGTATCCGCGAACTCACGCTTGGCATCATCCAACCACGGGACTACTTGCGCGTATTGACCAAGGAAGGTCTCCTCGGCATCACCAACGGGATCGTCCTGGGAATTGTCCTCGGAACCATCGCCTTTTTCTGGAAAGGGAATTTTCACCTCTCACTGGTGATTGGCTCGGCGCTGGCCCTCAATACCATTCTTTCGGTCATCCTCGGCGGCCTGATCCCGCTGGCTCTGAAACGCTTCAAAGCCGACCCGGCCCTCGCCTCCGGTCCGATCCTGACCACCTGCACCGATATGTGTGGCTTTTTCCTCGTCCTTAACCTCGCGACCCTGGCGATCAACCAGCTTCAACTCTAACGAAAAAAAATTCTAAGTTTTGTTGATTTTCCAGCATTTCATGTCTTTCTGACGGAGATGAATGCATTCAAAAACACCATCAAACTCGCCCTGATTGGAACTGCTCTTGCCGGACTCAGCGTTCTCACGAGCTGCAACTGCGGATCAACTCCGGAACCGGTCGATCCTCCTCCATACGTCGCTCCGGTGACCAAGTAGGGACTTTGTGACCCCCAAAAAATTCCAAGCCATCCGTTCTGCCGAGCGGGTGGCTTTTTTGATCCCTTTTCTTGCTCCAACCACCAGCCGCTCCAGACTTG
>JASFWU010000101.1:0-8547 GCA_050049035.1 Akkermansiaceae bacterium
TGCCTCCGGTCATATCCAACGGGGACCAAAAAGTGGCCAGAAGAATCGTCAAGGTTGAAACAACCAGATAACCGAGCCCGAGCATGGGGATCTTGGGCATGCGGGGAATCAAAACCAAGGCGACAACCAAAAAGTCGAGCCATCCGGCGGCTTCCAAGATCAGCAGGATTGTTGACTCCGAAGCGGGGATGATCTCGCTGGTCATTGTCCGGAAATTCAAAGGGACATCGTAGTAGCCTACCGCATACAGCCCGTGCCCGGTGAAAGTGAGGGCAGTGGCCAGTAAAAGCAGCCAGATGATGGTCAAACGACGGTTTGTTGAATGGATGGTATCGCGGCGAAAAATAAGGATGAGAGCGACCGGAGAGAAGACACGAAGAGCATACTCCATCATCGTGCCGGCATGCATGTCCTTGCTGACCCAGCGGGCGAAGGCATCGATCGCCAGAACGAGAATGACCGGGACGAGAAGCCAGCGTGTCCATTGGAGACGCGGCAGCAACGGGAGCCATGGAAGAATGGCCGAGATCATCAAAAAAACGCCGGTCCATTCCAGGGTGGGGGTAATCCAGGAGTCGGACGTCCGGGCAAAATGCCCCCAGGTGATGTCAAACTTCTCAAGGACAGGAGTCCACCACTTCTCTTCCCAGATGAGCTCCCGGATCGGGCTGTCCCATTTGTAGGTCAGCCATCCACGGCTCGCGAAAAGAATGCTGGTTCCCAACTGCAGAAGAATCAACGCGATCCAATCGGGCCGCGAAATCCTGATTCCCTGATGAGGCCGGCCCATCTTAGTCGGCCGGGATTCTTAAGATCTCTTCGGCTCCGTTTGGTTTCCAAAGCTCCAGACCCTGGGGGTTGGCAAAAGGGTCACTTGGATAGATCTCCCCAACGGAGGCCACGTTGTCGACCTTGACTGTTTTGTCAAAAAGCCCCTCGGGAGTGACATGCACCCAGTCAAAGCCATTGAATGCGGCGCGATCGACCGTCCACGGGTAGTTCACGTTGGCATTACGCAAAGGCGCACCCCAGCATCCCTCACCGACATAAATGGTGGCCTTGGGATCCCCGGGAGCAGCCTTGAATCCACCTTTGGCCCGGGGATCCGGCTTGACCGGAAGCGTCCGCTTCATGACATGTGAGTCGGACTCCAAAACGAGGTCGAAACCATATTTGTAAAAGGTCTCGGCCCACTTGTAGGGATTTTGACCCAGGGGTTTGCCGCTGGTATGAGGGCGCATTGGCTTGTGGTATCCCGCAACCAGATGAGTCACTCCTTCGGCGTTTTGAGCCAGATCTGATTTCAACCATGACCCCTGCGCTCCATCCGCCGGAATTTGGCTGTTCAGGATGTAATAGCGAAACAGTTTGTCTCCAATATTGAAGGCGGCATAGGAATCCTGCGGCATGCCAAAATGGTTTGGAACGCTGATGGCGCGAGCCTCGTGGTTGCCACGATGAGGGGCGATGGGAATGAGACGTCCCTTTTCGTTGATGGTCAGCTGCCAGTCGTCCAACCAATCATTCCACTCGACCGCGTTGTCACGATTAATCATGTCCCCGGTGAAGGCGACAAACAGAGGCTGCAATTTCCGCACCATGGTATTTGCCGCCTGCCGGACGTCCCGAAAGTTTCGAGAATCGCCACCGGCAATGAAAGTGAATGGTTTCGGCTGGTTCGGGGCGGTGCGGAAGTAAAAGCGTCGGCTCACTCCAAAATCGTCGGACAGGCACATGAAATACAAGGTGTCCGGGGTGAGATCCTTCAAGGTCACCATGCAGTTTCTCATGCCATCGAAGTTGATCACTTTGTCCGTCTTCTGACTCGCGGGGTATTTCTTCGAATCCTGATCAAAGTTCTTTGTGCCGTAGTGGAGAGTGGCGGGTTCCCCCTGGAGCTGGTTCCAGACAAAAGTTGCGGTGGTTGCCGGATCCTCGAACCAGACGAGCCGATACTTCTCGGTTCTCGAGGTATTATTTTGGGCCGTGACCGGACCGGCCAGGGCAGCCACCAAAAACACCCGGGAGATCGAATTCCTCATCCAATTGTGCATAACTCATTAGAAAACCGCTCCCGTTGAATTCAAATACAAAAGTCCATCATTCTCGAAGCGAATTGGGTCATCAAGGGCCACCTTGAATTCGGGAAGGCTTGAGGTCTTCACTTGAATCCCCTGCGCAAGAAGGCTACCGACCCAGGACTCCGGCATTTCAACAGACCATGTATCGAGTCATTCTTTCAATTCTTGTTCCGACCTTTCCCCTTCTGGCGGAGATTTCCCTGACCACCGAACGACTGGAGTTTGGCTCGGGCTTTGCCTTTGAGACGATTCCTGCTCCAGCGATCAATGACCTCGGCGGAAAAGCCAGGTGGTCGGTGATTGGAGGTCAGGCCGATCGCAATGGGGGAGCGCTGAAGTGTCTTTATGATGGAAAGGTGCCTTCCGGAGATGATCAGCCGCGGGAGAATTTTTTCTTTTCGGCAGGTTCCAATGGTGGACTGATCCATGTCGATTTTGGCGAGACGGTCGAGCTTGAGCGCATCACTACCTTTTCCCGCCACTTCAAAAATCGTGGTCCCCAGGTTTACACCCTGTATGGGACCAAGTCCGATCAAAAGCCCGATGCCCGTGCAGAATTGACCGGAAAGGGTTGGAAGAAAATCGCTGAGGTCGATACCCGGAGGCCCGGCCAGCCCATGGGTGGTCGTCATGGCGCAAACCTCACCGGTGATTTTGGACAGATCCGGCAACTCGTTTTTGAGATCAAACCCACCGAAAGGAAAACACCCTTTGGTCTCACCTTTTTGAGCGAGATCGATTTGGTGCAACGTGATGGGCCCAAACTTAAGTGGGTTCCAACCGGGCCGAAGCCGAAGGTGATTCGCTTTGCTACCAGGTCCGGGGACTTCACCTTTATTGTTGATGCCACCGAAGCACCGCAATATGCCGGATGGGTCGAAAAGGAGCTCAAGCCAACCGTGCTGGAATGGTATCCCAAGGTTGTATCGCTCCTTCCGTCCAAGGACTATCAAGCCCCGTCGCGCGTTCTGATGACTTTTCGTAACGACGTCAGGCCCGGAATTCCTGCATACGCCAATGGGTCACGCGTCGTGCTCAATGCTCCATGGTTCAAGAATCAACTTAAGCGGGAAGCCAAAGGGTGTGTCATTCACGAGTTGGTGCACGTCGTTCAAAACTACTGGAGCGCCACCAAACACAACCCGAATCCCAGCCGAACCCCGACCTGGGTCACCGAAGGCATTGCAGACTACATCCGTTGGTTCCTCTTCGAACCCGAAAGTAAAGGGGCTCACTATCCTCCCGAGCGCATCAAGAAGATGAAGCATGATGCCAGCTATCGAATCTCGGCCAATTTCCTCGACTGGGTTTCCCGCAATCACAATAAGGACATTGTTCCTCTCATCAACGATGCCGCCCGCCACGGACGCTATGATGATTCCTTGTGGAAGAAGCACACCGGCAAGTCTGTCGAGGAACTGGCCGAGGGCTGGAAGTCGCAATCCTAGGAATCAGTTCTGGGTTTTGCACGTCAAGCCTGCTCGTTTCATTGTCCTGTGACCCGCAAGCGCACGAACCACTGTTTGTTATTGCCCGGTGGTAGGGTCAGACGTAATCGCACCAGTTCGGTCCCGTCGCCCTGGTCGACCGGTAAACCTTCGAGTTGCACGTTCAAACGGGAAGATGCGGTGGACCAGCTGCCAAGGGTGTCGGTGGCCTCAACGGTATAGCTCACCCCGTAAATGAGATAGCCATCCCCGGTGGAGCCCGTCGCGTCACCGGAATTTTGTTCACGAAGCCGACGGTAGCTGAAGAAAAGGTCACCCGTGGGCTGAGGGTCTTCGGTCAGGGCTGGAATCTCAACATCAGCGGCAACGGTCGGATCTCCCCCGAAGGCAAATTCGAGGAGATTTGGAACACCATCAAAGTCGGAATCCAATACCGGATTCGGGTCGGCCACGGTGTAATCTTCAATCCACCGTTGGTAACTCAGCGCTTCATTGACAAGAATCGAGACTTCATCAAATCGTCCCGAGTCAAGGTCGGTGAGGCGCAGGATATAGGTTCCCGCCTGGTCGAAGGTGACTCCGGAAGCCGGGTCACCGGGACTCTCGAAAACGGCAGTTCCTGGTCCTGACTCCTGGCTCCAGGCCACGTTGTTGGAGGAAACCGGATCGGTGAGAGAGGCATCCAGCCCGAGATCAAAGCCAAGATCGGAGCTGGAGGGTGAGTTTTGGTGGACCTCCACGGTGAGGACGTTTTCTCCCGCCACCAGTTGCGTTTCATCGAGCGTCCACTCGAAGAAGGTGGTCTCGTCACTTCCGCCCACCGCGCTGTTGGCCCGGGTCGAGAATTCGATTGTCCCGGTTGGCAGGTTATCACGCAGGACCTCGGTTCCGTTCAGGTAAAGGACCGCTCCATCGTCCAGCAGAAGCGAGGCTTTCAGGTCGCTGTAATCCGATGGGCTGTCGAGGTGGAAGCGACGCCTGAAATAGGTGGTGATGTGTTTGTTGGAGCCACTTCCCCCGAAGTCGATGGTGGTGACTTCGTTGTTGTCACCATAGCCAAACTTCGCGGAGTTTCGTGGCCATTCGCTGTCGTTAAAGCCGGGATTGCGCCAGGTCGAGGGAAGCGCGACTCCTGCGTCGTTGTATTTCCAGTCGGCCCCCCGTGCGATGAATTCCTCAACTCCACTCAGTGTTCCCCCGAGTTGGTAGTTCGATTGAGTCACTGCGACTCCATCCTCTCCGGCATTGGGGGTAACTGTCACGGCATTGTCATCGTCCAGAATGGTGATGGTGGCTGCGGCCGGGGCAACGTTTGCAAAAAGGTCTCCGGCAATCAGGCTCACCGTGACCGGTTCGCCCTCTTCTTTCAATTGATCGTCCACCGGAGCTACGGCGATCTCGATTTGAGATACCCCGGCGGGGAAGAATGCAGCGGAAGGAAGCGCAAGATAGTCACTGCCACTGCTTGCGGTTCCGCTGATCGCCAGGGGGATGGTGGCTTCTTCGGAAAGCACACCGGTCCGGGTGATTTGAAAGCGCGCCTCGTTGTCATATTCCCAAATAATATCTTCCAGTGCGACAATGCCGATGGATCCGTCCGAACTCACCGAGACCTCGACAGTCTCCGAGATGGCTCCGGAGGTTGCCGTCACAGTGTAACTGCCAGGTTGGGTTGCGGTGAAGACCCCGGTCGGGGAAACCGCGGCTCCAGCGGGACTGACGGACCACAATGGATCGATCACTGTCAGGTTCCGCGCGGCACTGAGTTCGAGATCGAAGCTCATGTCGTTGCTGTCGTTGTCTTCGAGGTGAACCTCGGCCGCGATGATGTTGTTTCCTTCGACCAGCAACGAGGGGTCGACACTGTAAGTCAGCAAGATTCCTTCAACGGACGAGCTCACCTCGTTCCGGGCCTCGGTGCCCGGATTCACGGTGCCCGAGGTGAGATTGTCGCGAGCCACTTCCACGCCATTGAGAAAGACTCTGATGCCATCGTCCCGTTTTACCGATAGCTTGAGTCGGGAGATTCCGGCTGCGTTGTTGACTGAAAAAGTTCGTCGGAACCAGGTGGTGATGTGTTTGTCGGAAGAGTTTGCTCCAAAGCTCACCACGGTGTTTTGGGAATCACCGTATCCCAACTCGGCAGGGCCGCTTAACCATGTGCTGTCGTCAAATCCGGCATTGGTCCAACTGCTGTCGGGAGCAACTCCGGTATCGAGGTAGTTCCAAAGGTCCCCAAAGGGAACAAGATCTTCTCCGGCCTGGGAGTTGTCCCAAAGTCGTGCTTCCAATTGGACCGGGGAACCAATCTCGGTGCTCACGGTCGGTGGAGAAAGAGTGAGGGCCTGATTGGGCGAGCCCGGAGGAGGAGAGCCATAGCTCCAAAAGTCGACCAGCTTCGTTTCGCTTCCAGGGACAATGGGCATGGCGACCGAAGGTTGGAAAACATCGCCATCCAACATCGCACCCAAAGTGACTGGAGATGATGATGAGAGACCTGCCATCAGAAAGGTGCCGTCGGACAAGGTGGTCGTTTGCTTGTCGGATCCCTTCACGAAAACGCGCGCTCCGGCCACCGGCTGCCCGCCCTGGAAAACCCGGCCCGAGACCGTGCCTTCGACGGAAGGACTGCCCACTTTGACCATCACTTGCTTGCTGGTCACCCCTCCCTTGCGGTCGGAACACGTTATGGTCACGACGTAGTTGCCAGCCGAGCTCCAGCGCCGGACTGCCACCGGGCTGTTGAGGCCCTCGGGGGCAAAGGTGTCTCCGATATCGAAATCCCAGGCATATGCCAGAACATCACCATCAGGGTCACTGGCGGTGGTGGTGAAAGTGACATCCTGATTCACGTTGGCAACGAGGGTGCTCGCCGCAAGTGAGACCACCGGCGGGTTGTTGGGTTGCCCGGAAGTGACCGCAGTGAGAACCGGCTGCATGAGAAAGTCGCTGCTTGTGAGTCCGCTGTTCAGGCCATGGATCGCGAGAACATTTTGGCCGGCCACCAAGGCGGAAAGTCCGGCGCTGGCATTGAATTCCTGAAAGTTCACCGCGTTACTATCGGAATTGGTTTGTGTCGCCCCGGAATTCCACTGCGGATCTGCCGGTGCATTGGCCTCTGCGATTTTGACTCCGTTCAAGTAGGCGACAAAGCCATCATCGTAACGCATGTCGAGGCGGAGTGATTCCAGGGATGCGGGATCGATGCCGGGGTCGAGTGTGAACGGCACGCGAATGTAGCACGACTCGTTGACCGATCGCATCGCAAGAACATCCACTCCAATGTAAGGTTGGTAATCCGAACCAGTGTCGTAGCCCACTCCGCTTTGTCCGGAATAGGTCCAGCTGCTGTCGTCGAAGGAGACCCCGGTCCAGTCGGTTCCTGTCGCAGTGGCCGCCGTTGGGATGATGGCTTTGCAGGCCGCTCCTTCTCCCAGCAACTCCTCCTCGCTTCCGGTATTGAGATGCACATGGACGTCGAGGTATTCGTTCGGAGCGGTGCCTCCACGGGCCATCGGAGTGATGCTGACTTTACTCTCCCGGTCGGTGTAGGTTCGTCCGATCAACAAGGATGAGTCCCACTTGTCGCTGTTGTCCTGGGTCCAAAAAGCACCGCTGGTGGAACCTGGATTCGAGTAGGGAGTCATGTCCAGCAAGGTGCTCGTTCCCCCTCCGCTGCCAGTCCAATTGAAAAGAAGACCGTTCAGAAGATAGTTGTTGTCTGAGCCGCGGTTCGGTTGTTTCCACGCGGTGCGATAGCTGAGCCAGTATTTGGAAAGAGACCCACCCGAGGGAACCCGGAGGGCCTTTAACCCGGTGACGCCTTCAACATCGTTTTGATACAGCCGGTAGGTGCCCGACTGGCTTCCCGTGGTAATATCCTCGATTTCCGCATCGGTGATCCAGTCGAGACGCCATTTCTCATGAGCGGTGAAATGGGGAATGAGCGGGTTGTCAAAGTCACTGCCGCTCTGTGCGCTCATCACACTGAAACGATGACCATATTCGACCCGGCCCAGACCATCCGTGGGAGTGGTTCCGCGAGGGCTGAGGTCGCTCGAGTAATTGTAGTAGGCATGCAGCAGACCAAGGTTGTGACCGAACTCATGGCCGGCTGTTCGAAGCGAGGTATAACCGCGTTGGTGATGGCTCTTGGGGCCACCGACCTGGGCGATCCCGGCGTAGGAGCCGATCCCGCGATCCGAAATGATGGTGTAGAAATCAAAGTTCCGGTAATCCCAGTCGACTCCCTGGGCCTGCCCCATGGTGATGGCGATGTCCTGGGCTTCATTCATCATGGTGCCCAGGGCGTTTCCAACGTAAGCCGATTTGTTCTGGCTCAAGGTGATCATGTCCGGAAAGACCGTGGTGACATTCAGTCTGCCGTAGGAGGCGATTCGATAGTGCTCGGCCACGTCATCCTGATGGCTTTGCGCGGTCGCCAATGATACCGGTTCGTAAGTCGGGTCGTCATCGGCAAAGCGAACGCGCAGGTAGAGGATCCGTTTGTCTCCTTCGGTCCAGGCACTCGCGGCAACATCTTCGACTCCTCCGGGTCCGGACGCGTCCTCGTCGGCAAGGACCATCGCCACGTAATGTTCCGCTTCCTCTTCAGTTGAGAATCGATGGGTTTCGCCAAAAGCCTCCACAGCGGGACCATTTATGTCGGAGACTTCTCGTACTGGATCGGAGGAAACCGCCATTACGTCATCAATTGAGATGCCGATGACTGAGATGCGGTCCTTGGTCTGAAGGTGGGTTCGACGTCCGTGGGTGAAGGCCCGATACCGTTGGTCTTCGAAAGTGACGAAGCGCTCTTCGGTGGGAGCTCCCTCCGGTCGTTGCAGGTCACCGGTATAGCAACTCACGATTCGCTCAAAAGAGGCTGCCGTCGAAACCGGTGTTTCCAGCAATTCCTCAATCTCCTTGGGAAGTCCCAGCCGTTCATTTTTGCCGATGGCTTGCCGGAGGGCGCGTGCCGGTTCGATTTGAATGAACTCCTTGAGGATGGCTCTTCT
>JASFWU010000102.1:0-8540 GCA_050049035.1 Akkermansiaceae bacterium
TGACTACTTCTTCATCGGAAGCCGGCGATGTCCCCTCGTTGCCGTTTGATCAGAAGCTCCACTTGCATCATCGTCATCATGTGGCTCATGAGTTCACGGGCTGCAGCATCGTTTTTCCCGATCCACTCGATGAGGAAAAGGTGATGGCCTGGCTGGGGCATCTGCCCGCAGAGATTGTCCGGGTGAAGATTCTATTGAAGCTCACTTCGGATCACCAGAGTCGGTTTCTGTTCGAGAGGGTAGGAGGTTTCGTTTCGCCAAACCCAATCCCTGTTCGTGACATTGCGCGAGTGCCATGTTCGGGTATTTTCATCGGGCCGGAGATCAACCCCGAAGAGATTCTTCAATCCGCCAAAACAGAAATCGCGCCCAACTGTCATTTTCCAAACCCATGAATACCGCAACTGCCACTCCCGTCGAATTCGATTCGGTCAAGGCTGACCGTGTTGGAATTTTTGCCTCCGTCCTCTGTGCCATTCACTGTGCTGCCGCGCCGGTATTGCTGCTTTTCCTACCGGCATTCGGAAGCATTTGGGCTCATCCTGCTTCCCATGTCCTCGTTGCTCTTCTTGTCGTGCCCCTGGCAATCTTCTCCATCCGAAAAGGATATCAGGTTCACGGGAGAAAGTGGATCATGGCATCTGCGGGGCTGGGAATTCTCTTTGTGTTGATCGGTGCGGCTCTGCCGGCATTCGGGAATGGTGGGGCAGGTGAATCAACAACAAAGCAATCCTCGGGCGAGTCCGTTCCAGTCGATGGAAAGGCGGAGGAAACGGGGACTCCGCTTGCGGAATGTGATGACGAGTGTTGCGAAGAATGTGATGACACCGCATCCGGTGATGTGCTGGTCCAAAATGAAGCAGGGTGTGTTGACGGATGTTGCCCCACCGCGGTCATCAGTGAAACTGGTGAGGTGTCCGTTCATGTCCCTCCGGCTTCCATCGTGACCACTTTTGGAGGTTTGTTTTTGATCATTGCCCACGTAGGAAACCTTCGGGCCACCGGCCGATCATGTCGTGATGGAGCCTGCAAGGTTTGCCCTGACGGGAGCCCGGGATTTGAAAAGCCGTTCATCGAGTAGGGAGGCCTTTCCACCGGAGGGTCCGGTTGAGATTTCGTTCACTTGACGAGAAGTGTTTCCAGTTCTTCCTCGAGTCGCTGCACCGATGAGGGATCGGTGATTTTTCCGCCCTCCTCGGTTTTGACAAAAATGGAGTCAAGGGCTGCTCCTTTCTCGGTGCAGATCCGTGCGTGCACGGTGGTAAGGTCGTGATCGTTCACGGTATGCAAGACATCGTGTAACAAGCCGATGCGGTCGAGAGCCTGGAGCTCGATCACGGTAAAATGGGGATCGGCATCGTTTGTGATGCGGGCTCTCACCGGAAACTGAACGACCTGCTCGGTCTCGGGTTTGAGGAAGTTCGCCTTTTTCTTGAGGTAGCACGAAGGGTCATACGTTTCCGCTTCATGGATCTCGTAGAGGGTTTTCTCGATCGCTTTTTGCTTTTTGGTATCGGTGATCGCCTTCAGATCGTCGGTGCAGACACGGATCAGATCCAGGGTGATGCCGTCGGGACGGGTGTAAATGTCGGCGGCCAAAATGTTCAATTCATGGCTGGCAAGGGCGCAGCAGATTTTCTCAAGGAAACGCTCGGAGTCCTGGCTGGCGATAATGAGCTCGTTGTAGCCGAATTTCGAGTGCGTGATCCATTCCACCGCACACTCGAAGGGGGAATCAGGCTTGCGTTTACGAAGATCAAGGTAGCGCCAAAGGGCGGTGATGTGTTTCGAGATGCTCTTTTTACTCCGATAGCGGAAGTAGCGTTTGGGCATCAGGCGCGAGTGTTCGTCGAACACCTCGTGATACTTTTCGTTCAGCCCCGACTTGATCTCGGCAAGAGTCTCGCGGACTTCCTCGGCCACCTCGGCAGAGTCGGCAGTCAGGCCCTGGAGTAAAAATTCCCGGGTATTCCGGTAAAGCTGGAGAATCAGGGTTTCCTTCCACGGTGACCAGGCCTCTTCATTGGTTCCGTTCGAGTCGGCATAGGTGAACAGAAGGAGAGCATCGAGACGGTGACGGTCCTTCATCAGGCCCGCAAACTCGCGAATGACCTCCGGGTCTTCGATGTTCTTTTTGGTTGCGAAGCGCCACAGGGTGAGGTGGTGGTCGACGAGAAACATGATGAGTGCCCGTCGGCCTCCGGTGATTTGCAGTCGCTTGCAAAGCCGGGCTGCCAGGAGGGCGGATCCGTCGATATGCTCCCGAACATTTTCGGCCCGTCCGGTATCATGAAGGATCAGGGCAATGTAGAGGGCATAGGGGTCCGGATGCTCCAGAAACAGCTTTCGATAAACCTCGAGACGCGGGTTGTCGTCATCAAAGAGGTTGTCCAGTTCATCGATGCAACGAAGGGTGTGTTCGTCGGCGGTATACCGGTGGAAAAACTCGTGTTGGACGAGGCAGTCCAGCGCACCAAATTCCGGGAGGTAACGCCCGAGAACGCCCGAGCGGTGCATGAGCCGGAGAATGCGTGCCACCTGTCCTTTCTTCTCGAGAAGGCGCCTGAAGGTTTCGCGGTTTTCAGCACGGCGCCGGAAGCCGGTGTCAATCCGGTCCCAGCTGGCTTTGATGAGCTTGCGAACCGACGGGGCAGGGCTCACGTCGTGCTTCTGGCATTCCGCGAAAACGGTGAGTAGCCGGTTGGGGTCTTCTTCAAACACCGTCTTACGGCGTGCAAAGAGGCGGTCGTCCCTGATGTGGTAATCATCGAGGATCTTATGCTTCTTCTTGATCAGGCCGAAGGTGAGTTTCGAGCGCAGTCCGTAACTGGCCGGCAGGGAGTATTTGAGCTCGAAAATCTCAAAGACCGAGCGGGTATGGTTGTGGACGTTGCGGGCGTGGGTGTAGTAGTCCCGCATGAATGCTTCAATGCGACGAAGAATTGATTTGTGCGGGTAGCCAAACTCGTTGGCCAGTAGCCCCTGGAAGCGCAGGGTGAGAATGTCGTTGCCCTTGTCCTGGTAATGCAGGGCATTGCGGACACGATGAAGAAAGTTGAAGGCATCCTTGAGCTCACGTCGCGCCAGGCGGCTGAGAATCCGCCGTGAAACCAACTCGGTCATGGAGCGGGTTCCGGCCTCGGCATCGATGATCCATTCCAAATTGTGGTAATCGCGCAGGGTGCCGGGACTGTCCTTGATATTTGGTTCTTGAAGGAAAACGGTGTTGGACCACTTGTTGTGCCTGGTCTGAATATCGAGACTCCGTTCATCAAAGAAGGCTTGCTTGTCTTTTTCGATACAAACCTTGCGGAAGCGGGTTGTGAATTTCTCAAAGAGCTCTTCTGAGCCAATGATAAGCCGGGCATCGAACAGAGCGGTCCGTGATTGCGGTTCGCGACGCGCCTCGACAAGGCATTCCGCGATGGAACGGGTCGAAGGCAGAAACTTGAATCCCAGATCCCAGACCAAATGCTGGATATCGCGGATGACCTCGGCAATGCGGGCCGAGACTTTCTTGGCCGGAGCTGCCGTAAGGAACAGGAGGTCGACATCCGATCCCGGATTCATATGTCCTCGTCCGTATCCTCCGTTCGCAACCAGGGCAAGAGAGGGAAGGCTTTCGCCGGGTTTGAGGACTGAGAGGTAAATGGCCTTGATGAGGAAATCGATGCCTTCGGCGAGGGCCTCGACATGGGCCAGGCCGTCTTCACCGGCAAGATGCCGTTGATGCATTGACTCCTTCCAGGAAGCGAGGCGCGACTTGAGAAAAACAATTCGCTCGTTGGGGGAGAGCTCCCGGAGGTGTTCGGGCTTGATGGAATGCAGCACGACGTGAAAACCGGTCAGTTACCAGCGGGTGGCATTTGCACGGGGCCGTCCCCCGGCGCGGGCATAGTAGATCCTCCCTGCAGAGGTGGTATCGAGCGAGCCCCGAATGATGCGGACACCCGCGCCCACTCCAACACGCCGGTAGAGATCGATGATGTCGCGAGATTTCATGCGGATGCAGCCGTAGGAGGCCGGGCGTCCGATATTGTTCTCGGCTGGAGTTCCATGAATGTAGACACAGCGGCTGAAGGTATTCCGGTTGTGACTTTCCCGTCCGCTCAACCACATGATGCGGGTCACAATTGGATCGTATCCCCGGGAGTTGGGTTTCACAATTTTGCCGGTGGGTTTCCGGCTTTTGAACATCATTCCCTTGCGGGCTCCTCCTCCGATCTTTTTGGCGACGACGTGCCGTCCCAGCGGAGTCCGATTGCTTCCCCGGCGGCTTCCCAGTCCGAACTTCGAGGTTGAAACAGGATAGGCCTTCACGGGTTGGCCTTCCTTCACCAGGAGAAGCTTTTGATCCCTGACACTCACCACCATTTGATTCTTGGTGTCGACGCTCGGACTACAGCTCGCCCCGAAAAAGGGCAGAGCAGCGAGAAAAAGAAAGACGACCGGGCGGAGCTTTGGAATCATCGGGTGTTGCGGGTGCGGCGAAGGGGTGGGGGGTTATTTCTTGGAGCGGAACGGGAGAAGCTGAAGAACTCCGCTCATCTGCCCCAAAGAGTTAAGGGAAGTATAGAAGAAGCCGACCGGGAAGGGAAGAAGTAAGATCGCGGTAGGCCAGTTTGCGGCGAAGGCTGCGTCGAGGACCACGAAGAGGAAAAAGAATCCGAAGAGCAGTTCAACAATCGGAGTCAGACTCTTGAGTGCCTTGTAGCGGCTCTTCTTGATTTCCATTTTTTGCTTTCCTTCGATCCCGTATTTGGGAGTGCGGACAAATCCGGACTCGTGGCCGATGATGGCCTCAATGACCGCTTTGGCATTGTTGACCGCCATTCCGATTCCCAGTGCAAGGAGAAGGGGGAGGTAACAGATTTCCTTCAGCCAGGTTTTGGGATTCAGAGCCTTTTGCGCTGCCGCGTAAAAGAAGAGGATGGAGGCCGACGAGAAGAAGAAGATCGGCATGTTGATCAGGAGGTTGCCCCAGTATCCAAAGTCGGGCCCCCACTGGTTTCTTGGGAAGATCAGGAAGCACAATGCGATCAGGGCGAGATAGGCAAAATTGGCAGTCAGGTGGGCGGTGGCCTCAAGCTTGACGGCGAGCGGGTATTTGCTCCGCCAAATCGCAGGGAGGCACTTCTTGCAGCACTGAATCGAGCCTTTGGTCCAGCGGTGTTGCTGGTTCTTGAATCCAGCCATGTCGACCGGAAGCTCCGCAGGGGTTTCCACTTCCTTGAGGAAAACAAACTTCCACCCTTTCAGCTGGGCACGATAGCTCAGATCCATGTCCTCGGTGAGGGTGTCATGTTCCCAGCCCCCGGCATCTTCGATGGCCGACTTGCGCCAGATGCCCCCGGTGCCGTTAAAGGTGAAGAAACGTCCCGAGCGATTGCGAGCGGTTTGCTCGAGTTCGAGGTGACCATCAAGGAAGAGCGCCTGGACACGGGTGAGGGCGTTGTAATTCCGGTTCAGGTGACCCCAACGGGTTTGCACCAAGGCGGTCTTTTCGTTGGTGAAGTAGTGAATGGTCTCCTGCAGAAGGTCCGGATTAGGAACAAAATCCGCATCAAGAATCAGGATGAACTCGCCCTTCGCAAGCTTCATCCCGTTTTCGAGGGCCCCGGCCTTGAAACCGGTGCGGTCGGTCCGATGCAAACATTCCGCGTCAAAGCCCTTTTCGCGAAGTCGCTTGGCCCCAGCCCGCGAAATCTCAACCGTTTCATCGGTGGAATCATCGAGGATTTGGATTTGCATCTTGTCCTGCGGATAATCGAGCGCAGCGACCGCATCGAGAAGCCGGTCAACGACATGCATCTCGTTGAACACCGGAAGTTGAATGGTCACCACCGGCATTTCTTCAAACTTGCTCTCGGGCATGGGACGTTTGCGCCCGTAGCGGAAGTAGAGATAAAGGATGGTTAGTCGGTGAAATCCGTAGCCCGCGAGGCAGAGCAAAACGATCGTGTAGGAGCTAAACCAGAACCAGGAGTTAAAGTCGTTTGACATAATCGGTGCGGAGTTTTGGGGTGGGTAGGAGGACGGATTTCCCGGCGCCGGGGTTCCCGTGCCAATAATTGGCGGTTTTGTCAAGAAACGGGGGAAAGAGCTTTTTGTAATGGTGCTGGGAGCAATTGGCAGACTTTTGTGAGTTTCCCACCTTGATTGTCTGGACAAATTAAAAGTAAGCGCGTTTCTGGGGACATGACGATTGAGACAGTTGGAAACTATCGAGCAACGTGGGGAGAAGGGCCGGTTTGGACCGGAGGCCGCCTGTTATACGTCGATATCGAGTCCCATTGTGTCATTTCTTTTGACCCGGAATCGGGCGAAGAACAGATTTGGAATGTCGGGGAGCGCGTTGGAACGGTGGTGCCACGCCAAAAAGGCGGTCTGGTGATCGCGGGCGACCGTGGATTCTCTTTTCTGGACGAGGAAACCGGTGAAGTCACTGCCATCGGGGATCCCGAGCCGGATAAGACCGATAATCGCTTCAACGACGGGAAATGTGCTCCGGATGGTCACTTCTTTGCCGGAACCATCAGTTTGGTGAAGAAAGAAGGGGACGCCGACCTCTATCGCCTCTCGCCTGAGCTCGAGATCACCAAGGCCTATGGTTCCGTGACCAATTCCAATGGCATCGTGTGGTCGGCTGATGGTGCCACCTGCTATTACATCGACACTCCGACCAAGAGAGTGCTCGCCTTTGACTACGCGGATGGCCTTCTCTCCAACTCCCGTCCGGTGGTGGCACTCAACCACATCGATTCGTCCCCTGACGGGATGGCCATCGATGAAAACGGCCACCTTTGGATTGCTTTCTGCCACGGAGCCTGTGTCACCGCCTTCGATCCGGTGAGCGGATACGAGGAAGATCGCATCGAGCTCCCTTGCCTTGAAACAACCGCTTGTGCCTTCGGAGGCCCTGATTTGACGGACCTCTATGTCACCACCGGGGTGCATAAGACTGAAAAGGAAGAGCACGCGGGCCGCTTGTTCGTGATCAAGGGTCTGGGAGTCAAAGGACTGCCTTCGCACTGTTTTGGGGGCTAAAACCGGGGACAAGGACCGCCTCGATGCGAATTATTTTAGGAAGGTGAAGTGATGCGAGATACTATATGTTGTGCTTCTATCGAAAAATAGCACAACATAATGTTGATTGTTTCGGGGTGCCTTGTATCTTGGCGACTGTCCTTTTAGCGTTCTTGAGCGTCCGCATCGGGCAATTGCGCTAAGAAAGTTATCTCCACCATGTATCTTAAATCTCTTGATATTCACGGCTTCAAATCCTTCGCCGACAAGACCCATTTCGAATTCGCCGAAGGCGTGACCGGCATTGTCGGGCCGAATGGTTGTGGCAAATCAAACGTGGTCGACGCCATCCGCTGGGTTCTCGGAGAGACTTCCGCCAAGGCCTTGCGGGGTGGGGAAATGGCCGATGTCATTTTCAACGGCTCGGAGAGGAGGAAGAAGCTGGGAATGGCTGAAGTGACCCTCACGCTGGCGGACTGCGAGGAAGTGCTCAAAACCGATTTCAATGAGGTTTCCATCACCCGCCGGGTTTTCGCCGATGGAAAGTCGGAGTATCTCATCAATAACACCCGCTGCCGCCTTCGCGATATTGGCGAGCTCTTCATGGACACCGGAATCGGGCGTTCGTCCTACTCGATCATGGAGCAGGGCAAGATCGACATGCTCTTGTCCGCCAAGCCGGAAGACCGACGTCAGGTTTTTGAAGAGGCTGCCGGGATTACCAAGTCGAAAAAGGAAAAGCGGGACGCTCTTCGCAAGCTGGAATACACTGAGGGCAACCTCCTCCGTGTGTCCGACGTTCTCGCCGAACAGGAACGCCGCATGAATTCTCTCAAGCGCCAGGTTTCCAAAGCCCGGCGCTACCAGGCTCTTTCAAAAGACGTCACCATTCTTGATACTCATCTGAGTCATCGCTTGTGGGAACGACTGACCGCCGAGCGGGCCGAGCTCCTCGTTTCGCTGTCCTCACTCTTCAAGGATCGCGATGCCATTGAAGAAGATCTTCCCAAGTTTGAGTCGGCAGTGGTGGAGGCCCGCGACCGCGCGCAGGCACTCGATTCCCAGCTTTCCGGCCTGCGCCAGCGCCTCTCCGACAAAAAGAACGCCATTGCGGCGGCAGAAAACCGGATGGCCTTTAACAATGAGCGGAAGTCCGAACTCGCCGAGCGACTTCAGCAAAACGAGAAAGACATCGAAGCAACTCAATCAAACCTCGCCGAGCAACAGGAGACCCTTCAGCAAAGCCAGGCCGCTTTGGCGGATCTTGAGAAGCGGATCTCTGACAAGGAAGCGCTTGCCAGCGAACGACAGCAGGCGGCGGTCTCCCTTTCACAGGAACGACAGGAGACCGAAAACCAACTTCGTCGTTCTCGTGCCGAGGCCAATGCCACCCAACAAATCATTGCCAGCTCGCAGGCCAAGATCGAAAGCGCCCTGAGCCAGATGGAGGGGAACAAAGAGCGCATGAAGCAGCTCGAAGAAGAGGCCGAGCGTCTTCGAAACGAACAGACCAA
>JASFWU010000123.1:0-7473 GCA_050049035.1 Akkermansiaceae bacterium
GACCCGCTGCCAAGAACGTCAAGGTGCAGGTCATCTTCAATCCCGAGCGAGTCTCGTCTTTCAAGCTTTATGGTTTCGAGAAGCACAAGTTGAAGAAGGAAGACTTCCGTAACGACAAGGTGGACGCCGCCGAGATGGCTGCTGAAGAAAGCGGCGTGGCCTTGTATCACTTCGAGCCCAATCCCGAGGGACGCGGTGATGTCGGAACGGTTGCGGTGCGTTTCCTAAATACCTCGACGAATCAAATGGTCGAGCGGACCTGGGTGATTCCATACGAGCAGCAAGTGTCCTTTTTCAATGAAGCGGATCCCAAGCTGCGTCTCGCCGGAGTGGCTGGCTTGTTTGCCGAGAGGCTCAAGGGAAGCCCGGTGGGTGAGCGGGTGGAATTGAAGCGCCTGCGTCAGGAACTTCCCGCCTTGAAAGCAAAATTCGGAAGCCAGACTCGCTTCGGGGAACTCGAAATGATGCTTCGTCAGGCGGGCGAGTAACAACCGCGGAAGTTAGGAAAGGAACGAAGATGAGAGGGAACCACGCAAGACGCCGAAGATGCGGAGGACCGGTCGACTGGACGAGGGTCCGCAAATCCGCGCGAATGAACGCGAATCTTTTGAGGTTGTGGGAGGAAGGCGGAGATTTGCGACATTCAGCGACCTATTAAAAATTCAAAAAAAACTATGAAAACCTATTCAATCATTTTGCTGCTTTGTGCCTCGTGGCTGATGGGTCAGGAGAATCCGCCTGTCGAACCAGCCGAGCCCAAAGAGCTGAAGCATCGCATTGTCATCGAGCCTCCCGAACGACCGAAGGAGCCGAAGATGATTTACCAGACTTCGGTTGTGGCTGACGCGAAGATTTTGCGAGAGCAGTTGGTCGAGACGGCCACGGTGGACTTCACCATTTCCCAAAAAGGAACCGGCTTGCTTTCATTGGAGTTGACCGGCCCGGCCATGGTGTCGTCGGTCACCGGTAAGTTGAAGAGTTGGTCGATGCGTCAGGAAGGCCCGCGTCGTTTTCTCGAAGTGGTGCCCGTGTCGGGCGAGGTGGGAACGATGCCGTTGAAAGTCGTGCTTAAGCGCGATGCCATCAAGGTGCCGGGCGAATACGTCCTGACTTCTTTTGGTCCGGGCAAAGCGATGGGCTTTTCGGCGTCCTATGCCGTCAGCGCAGACAAGGTTCTCAAACATCGTGTTCTCGAAGCAAAGGGCTTGGTGGCTCTAAAGTCCCAGGAAGGGACTGATCGTTTTCTGGCGACCGGACCGGCGTCGCTGAAGGTCGCCGCCGGTCTTTCGGCCGCTGCTCCCACTCCTGTTGAGTTGCGAGACATGAAGCTGTCGGGCGAAGTCTTGTCGCCGGAAGGCTCGGCGACCTTCACCCTGAGCGGTGTGGCTCACGTCACCAGCGATGAGCCGGTTTTGGTGACGGTTTTGGGCGGCCGGGCCGCTCCAATGAAAGCGGTGGCGAACGATAACTACCGACTCAGTTTGACCTCGAAGGGCTACCAGCTTGTTTTTGAAAAGCCCGGGGTCTTTCCCATTGAGCTTTCCTTTGTGACTCCGGTGCAGACCGCGGGTGAGTGGAAGAAGATCGACTTTTTCGTGCCCAGCTCGGCGGTGGTTCCGATCGAGCTGAAAGGCATTCCGCAAACGGCATTGTTCGATGGAAGCTCGCCGGTGAATCCGGTTATACTCGAAGGCAAACACTCGGCCTTCCTCCCCGCGAGCGGGATGTGTCGTTTTGCCTGGCAACCTGAACGCAAAACAAGCGACGGGAAGTTGTTCTTCACCAGCGAAGCGATGGAAGAGATCTCGGTGGGAGCAGGCCTCTTGCGTCAGATGACTTCGCTGACGGTGCGCACCTTACAGGGTGTTCTTCCTTCTCTCAGTCTTCAGTTGGCGGGCGAAGGTGAAGTCCTCGCGGTGGAAGGGGAAAACGTTCTCAGCTGGCAGGTGACCGACGCCAAGGAGCTGGAGATCAATCTCAGCCGACCAGTGACGAAGGAGGCCTCGTTTGTCATCCGCTCGCAGTCCGCGCTTAATGCTCTTCCGGTCGAAAGCGAACCTTTGCGAATGACGCCGGTCGGGGCGGTGCGTCACTCCGGTTACTTCCGCATCTACAATCGCGGCGCGGTGAGAATCGAAGTGATGAAGCAAGCCGGTCTGACCCAGCTCTCGCCGGATCAATTTCCGCAAGCCACCGCGCTCCCGAAGTCGATCCGCCAGGTGTTTCATTATCGTTATCCATCCGGGAACCGTTCCTTCAGTGTGTCGGCCGACCGGGTGAAGCCCGAGATCAATGCGAGCCAGATTTTGAGTTACGAGTTGACCGAAACGGATCGCGTGTTGCGGGCAGACCTTGAGCTTGAGATTCGTGAAGCGGGGATTCGAGAGTGGGAGTTTTACGGTCCGGCCGACTACTCGGTGGTGTCGCTGACCGGAGCCGAGGTTTCCGATTACGTCGTAGGTGCTCCCGAAGAAGGACGCCGTCGCCTCAAGGTGATTTTCAGCAAGGAAGTGAGCGGACGTCGATTGGTGAAGGTTCACTTTGAAAAGAACGAGCCGGCTGGAGAAGGAGCCTGGCCTTTGCCTGTGTTGCAGTTTCCGGGAAGCACGATGGTGCGCGGCGAATTGGGCGTGAGCGCCACGCCGGGATATCGCGTGACTCCGGGGGCGGTGAAGGAACTCTCCGAGATGCCTTTGGCACGTCTTTTGAAGCGAGGCCCCAACTTGCAGCAGGCGTTTAGGATTCGCTCCGCTGACTGGAGTGCCGAGATGGAGATCAAGGCCTTGAGCCAGAATGTGCAGGCCGATACCTATCATTTTTATTCCCTTCAAGAAGGCACCGCTTATGTCTCGGTGCTCTTGAACTACTTCGTTGCCGGAGCGCCGGTGAGCGAGTGGCGCCTGACCTTGCCGGAAGGAATTCAAAACCTCTCGGTCGATGGTCGGGACATGCGGGATTATCGTCAGGTCGAGAGCGAATTGGTGGTGCCTTTGCATCGACCGGTGATGGGAGCTTATCAGCTTTTGGTGACCTTTGAGCAAAAGGCAGAAGAAGGTCTGGCTCTCGGAGGTCTGGCCGCGAACGGAGTGCAATCGGAGCGCGGCTTCATTCAGGTGGTCAGCCCGGGGCAGGTCGAGTTGGCTTCCATCAAAGGAGGCGAGACCCTCCAGGTGCTCGATCCTCTCGAGCTGCCGGCCGAGTATCAGTTGATGTCGACCGCTCCAACCTTGAAGGCGTGGCAATACCAACGTCGTCCCTTCGAGCTTTCGGCTGAAGTGTCGTGGTTTGAGCGTGGCGAAACCGCGATGCAGGTGGTGGAGTTTGCCAAGATCAGCAGTCAGCTGGCTCGCGATGGCGGAGTGGTGACGGTTTCAGGATTTGATGTCCGCACAAGGGATGGTCAGGAAGTGAAACTTTCCGTGCCTGAAGGGGTGACGGTTCGTGATGTTTTGGTCAACGACAAGCCGGTCACTCTTCGCAAGGCGGGCGATCTTTTCCTGGTTCCTTTGCCCGAGGATGTCAGTCCCATCGAGCCGGTGCGTTTGCAAGTCATCTCGAGCTTCACGGGCGAATCCGGGAAACAGGTCAGGTTGGTGACTCCGATGGTGCATGATACCACGCAGCTGGCGACCAAGTGGACGGTGAAGCCGGACACGGGATACCGTCTTAAGCCGGAAGGTGGAAACGGACTGAGTTTGCTCACTGGATTTTCGATGGAGAACGGTCTCGATTGGATCGAGCGCGAAGCCTTGTTGAGTTTTGCGATCCTTTTGGTGGTTTGGATTTTTGGGAGCGTTTTGATGCGCGCCGGGGCCTGGGTCTCGATCGTCGGAGCGGCCTTGGTTCTCTTCTCGGCGGCGGGTTCGTTTTACCTCTCCAGCGAGGGGATGACCCAGTCGGTTGAGATCCCCGAGATGCTTGAGTATGGCGCACCGGTGATTGCTCCCGGTGCGGAGTTGGCAATCACAGTGACACAGGAGGAAGACGGAGCGGCTCAGGTTTCCTCGCTGGGAGTGGTGATGGCGATTCTTGCCATCGCTGCCGTTGCCGGCGTGTTTTATCAACCGAAATGGAGAGGCCTCTTGGGACTTGGAGCGGCCTTTGCGATCTCGCTGGCCTTGCTCTTGCACGTCGGTGGTGCGGGGTGGTTCTTCCTTGGTCTTGGCATCCTGATCCTCCTCCGTTGGTGGCGTAGTGCGATGGGTTGTATGGACCGATGGAAAACGCTCTTCGAACGTCCCGCCAAACCTGAAGAAGAGGATGGCGAAGAAGACGACGATGAGGAGGAGCCGGAAGATGATCCCAAGCCTGATCCGGATCCCGTTCCCGGAGCCAAAGGTGCGGTGACGGCCTTGCTGGCAGTGGGTCTTGCCCTCGGGCTCGGCGCGAATCGGGTGGAGGCCAAGAATCCTCCTCCGACCTGGAAAGCAGCCGAGTCCTTGGTTGAAACTTGGACCATCAAAGGGCGTCGTCTTCATTCCGAAGGCGCTATGGTCGCAACCGCCGAGGCAGGGGAGCGCATTCTTCTTGTCGGTGGAGGGGCGACCTTGACCAAGTTCAACGGACCCGGATTGAAGGTAGTGACCGAAGGCGGAAACTACGTATTGATTCCTCTCAAGGATGGTCGTTTCGAAGCGACCTTTTCCTATCAGGCTCCGGCCGGCTCGGTGACCACGGGGATTCCTCTCATGACCGGTCAGGCTGCAGTGCGGAGTTTGACCGTGGAATACGAAGCAGCCGGTTGGTCCATCGAAAGCAATGCCGCGGTTCGCAAGGAAGTATTGGAAGGTAAGGGAAGCAAGGCTCGACTCTGGTTGGCTCCCATGGCCAAAACGGTGGTGGTTTTGAGTCCCAAGGCCCGCGATGTCGCCGCAGAAGAAACCCGCTTCTACGCCGAGGTCGATGATCTCTTTATTCCCGGACCGGGAGTGGTTGACGGACGTCATCGCGTGC
Organism: Akkermansiaceae bacterium; assembly: GCA_050049035.1. Taxonomy (GTDB): domain Bacteria; phylum Verrucomicrobiota; class Verrucomicrobiia; order Verrucomicrobiales; family Akkermansiaceae; genus SW10. The sequence continues at coordinate 4,954 of JASFWU010000123.1, forward strand.
GGGTTCGTCCGGCCCAGGGCCAGGTGAAGCAGCTTGTGTTGTCGGTGCCGGAAGGATTCACGGTAAGCGAGGTTCGCAGCAAACTCGCAGGCCCATGGCGGTTTGATCCCCAGAAGCGTTTGTTGACCATCGAGTTGGCGCCGTTCCAATCCAAGCCCTTCTACCTCGATATTGAAACCCAACGGGCTCTTGCCGAATTGCCCACCGAGGTGTCGGTCTCACCAATGCGCGTGACGGGAGCAGCCGGAGAGGTGGGCATGCTTGCCTTGGCTTTTGAAAAGGAAGCACAACTCGAGAAAGATACGCCGCAAGGAATGTCGCCAGTGAATCTCGCTGATTTCGGTTCGGGAATGATCCCTAAAGACCGTGCAGGTCGTCCGACAGCCTCGTTGCAAAAAGTCTATCGTTATTCAAAAGCGGAGGCTTCGCTTGCGGTGAATGTGGCACCGGTGGCACCGGAGGTTCGCGTGGAAACCAAACACCGGCTTTCCTTTGGCGAAGAGCGCACGGTGCTCGCTGTCGATCTCACTGCGACCATCACGCGAGCCGGAGTCTTCCGCCTCAGCTTTCCGCTGCCGAAAGGTTTTGAAGTGGAGTCCCTCACCGGACCGGCGCTCAACCACTGGGTTGAGGTCAAGGAAGAGGACGATCAAATCGTGATGATGAATCTCAATGGCAAGACCATCGGGACGCAGAAGTTTTCGCTCGTGCTCACTGGTGCCACGCCTCCTTTGCCGCTGGAAACGTGGAGTGTTCCCAAAGTGACGCTGCGCGAGGCCAATCGTCAGTCCGGCCAACTGGTCATCGTTCCTGGGCGGGGAATTCAACTCAGCGTGTTGGAGCGGAAAGACCTCTCAGCCCTCGATCCTCGTTCCGTGGGTGGAATTCAGGCTGGATCCCTGGCGTTCCGCCTCCTGCAAAAGTCCTGGTCCCTTGCTCTCGGAGTCGATCAGCTCGCTCCGTCGGTGGCCGCCATGATCCTGCACGATGTGGAATTGCGCGAAGGTCGCTCGAAAGCTCGTGCCGACCTGCGCCTTCAAGTCGATCACGCCTCGATTCGTGAAGTGGAGGTGACTTTGCCACCGCTATCCGAAGTCGATGCCCGGACCGTTCGGGTTTCCGGAGCCGAAGTACGAGACATTGTGAACATTGAGGGTTACCGCTGGAAGGTGCGCTTCAAACGCCGGGTGGTGGGCGATGTGCCTTTGCGAATCGAGTTTGAGAAAACCGAGCCGAGTCAAACCGTGGAAGTGGTAACCGTGGATAGCGCCCGTCAGCAGGCCAGCTATCTTGCCATCCGACCCGGTGCCCGGTTACGACTTGAGCCGGTGAAGGCTCCCGGATGGGACTCCGTCGACTGGTCGAAGCTTCCCAAGACTCTTTTCCAGGTGGACCGAAGCGGTGCTCCCGCGGAATTCCTTCGCTCGACCAAAAAGGGTGGTCCGGTGGAAGTTTCACTGAGCCGTCATTCGGTGGTGGCGGGCGCCCGCATCCGCGTGCTGCAAGGCTCGCTGACTACGGTGGTCTCCGCCGGAGGTGAAGTCATGAACCAGGCCTCTCTTGAATTGGAGGCTCTTCAACGCGGTTCGCTCACCCTGACCTTGCCGGAAAACAGCCGCTTGTTCGGCGTCTTCGTGAACGAGGAAAGTGTCCTCGTTGTTCGCGATGGCGATTCCTTCCGCTTCCAGGTGGTTGGCGACGCCGCCGCCGAGAACAGCAATCGTGCCGTGGTGCGGTTCACTTACTCCCACGCCGTTGGAAAAGGAGGATTCAAGAAGCTGAAGCTCGAAGCGTTTAAGATCGGAGAACCCCTTGAAAATGTCTCTTGGCAGGTGGCCTTGCCGGAAGGTTATGAGTTCGCCGATAGTTCGGGAGATTTCGACTTTGTGAAAACAGAAGAGCTCGATGAATTGGAGCGAAAAGACTACCGAGCCCTCGTTCAGCAGCGTAAAAATGAGAAAAAGAACATCGCTCTTTTACGACTCAACAAAGCCACGGGTTACTTCAAGGCCGGAGATCAAATCAGCGGAAACCGGGCTCTCGAGCAGGTCTTCAATCAGGGGAATCTCGATGATGCCAGCAACGAGGATGTGCGGGTGAAAATGGAAAACGTCGCCAAGCAGAATGCCATCATCGCTCTGAACACCCGCCGTCAGCGTCTCTTCAACGACAACAGCGGGGTGGCGATGGAAATTGGCCAGGATCAGGTCGACCAGATTCAAGCAGCCATGCGGGCCAACCCGGTCTTTACCGGTCAGTTGAATGTCGGGCGTGATGATTACAGCAATATCATCAGTGGAAATGATGCCGAGGTGAATCGGATGCTCGATGTCATTGCCGGGAAATGGGTGCGGAATCAGCGCATCACTGAGCCGGCTGAGCAGATGATGATTGATCCGGTGGTGCCGCCGCAGGGCACTTCGGTCACCTTCGCGCGCCTCATTCAGGTTGATGGGGGAGATTCCCTGAAGTTGCAGCTCGACCTTGAGCCCGGCAAGGAACCCACGTCATGGGGCAAGC
>JASFWU010000187.1:0-5713 GCA_050049035.1 Akkermansiaceae bacterium
ACCTTGCCACCGCCCCGTACGAGGACCGGCACTTCACCGGCGGCTTCGATGACCTGATGGTAGGTGCTCACATCATCGGCCGGATCCGCTTTGATGATGTCGGCTCCCAACTCGACCGCTTGTCGGGCGAGATGAACGATTTTTTCGATGTCGCCATCGACCATGTAGCCACCCGCTTCGGTATTCGGTTGAAAAATAAGCGGCTCCACCATCATGGGCATGCCGTAGTGGTCGGCTTCGGGTTTCAAGGCGAGGATGTTCTCGACGCATTGATCGTGGACTTCAGGAGCGCCAGGGATTTGGAAAAGATTCACACAGAGGCAGGCGGCATCGAGTTGGACGGCTTGGAGCACGGCTTCATCAAGCATCCGGCTGAAGGAAGTCGAGGGAAGTTCTTTCCCGTAGATGTTTGCCACGTCCACGCGGAGGACCAACGAAGGTTTCTGGCGTCCCGGCATCCGCTGCAGGTACCTGGCCTGCCCGGTCGTGAGCTGGATGGCATCGGGCCCGGCCTCGACCAACGTGTTGATCGTGTCCGGCATGCTTTCGATGCCCATAAGGAAGCCCGGTTGATTGAAGAAACCATGATCGACAGCGACGTCAAAACAACGTCCCGAGTCCCGGTGAAAGAGGCGGTTGAGGCGGTAGGATTTCATGAGGTCAATTGGAGACCTCAGAAGATGAACAAAGCGCTTCGGGATGGCCAGCACTCGTTCGGGGACCCTCTACTTCGATCCGGATCGACGGGATTGCGGCAACCAGAGTCCAGTATTCGGTTGGATTCTGAATGACCACTATTTGCGGATTTGAGACTTTTCTCACCCTTGAGTCTTGGGGGCTGCGATGTTCGCGGTAGGCTTGCCCCAAGCTCATGGAGATTGCCGGATTTCTTCTGTTTTTGATCATCTTCGTGGTCATTGGTCTTTGGTCCACCAGCCGGAAGACTGACCAGGCAAACGACTATCTTCTCGCCGGGGGAACGGTTTCACCGCTCCTCACCGCGCTTTCCGCGGCTGCCACCAAGAACAGCGGATACATGTTTATCGGGCTCATCGGCTACATATACAGCTTCGGGCTCTCCGCAATCTGGTTGGTGTGCGGGTTTCTCTTTGGAGACCTCATCGCCTTTTGTGTGGTTCACCGGAAACTTCGCGAAGCGACCAAGCAAACCGGTGCGCTGAGCTTTGCGGAACTCATTAGCAAATGGAATGGAGGTTCCTACCGGAAACTCCGCGCAGCTATCGGGATCATCACCCTGGTGTTTCTTTCCATCTATGCGGCCGCTCAGCTCAATGCCGGAGGAAAGGCCCTGAATGCCCTGTTCAATTGGCATCCTTCATCAGGCGCCTGGATAGGGGCCGGGCTTACTCTCGTTTATTGTATGAGCGGGGGACTACGGGCCTCGATCTGGACTGATGCCGCGCAGTCTCTCCTGATGATGATTGCCATGCTCCTTCTTCTCGGTTCTGCCATCCAGCACGCCGGGGGACCTTCAGAGTTCGTCGGGAAACTCGACCAAGTTTCACCCTCCTACCTTGATCTTGGAGTGGCGCGATTTGGATCGACTGGTGCGACGGTGCTCTTTGCCGTGGGCTGGCTCTTTAATGGTATCGGAGTCACTGGTCAGCCCCAGGTCATGGTCCGGTTTATGGCTCTGGATGATTCGCGTCACATGCGGAAAACCGGTCTCTACTATTTTCTGTGGAGTGGCTTGTTTCTTTCGGTGACGCTGGTGGTGGGTCTTTCGTCTCGCCTCTACATCGAGCAGGTGGCTTCCTTCGATGCCGAGCTGGCTTTGCCCACCCTCGCGCAAACCCTCCTTCCCGGGGTCGCGGTGGGCATCGTGCTGGGCGGAGTTTTTGCCGCGACCATCTCAACCATTGATTCCCAGATTCTCAGTTGTTCGGCAGTCTTGAGCGATGATTTCAAGCTTGGTCAGAGTCTGCGGGCAAAACGCCTGAGCACTTTCGCGGTGGTGGCGGTCTCGCTCACCGTGGCTCTCTTTGCCCCGGCAAATGTCTTCACCTTGGTCATCATGTCCTGGTCTGCCCTGGCCTGCACCATCGGACCACTCGTCATGGTTCATGCCTTTGGGAAGCGCCCTTCGGAACCTCTGGCTCTTCTCATGATGTTTGTCGGGCTCGGTGTCGTGGTTGTCTGGCGTTCCCTGGGTTGGAATCAGTTTCTGTATGAAGGCGCTCCGGGAATTCTCACTCCCCTGATGGTCTGCCTCCTTGCGAAAGGAACGAGAAAAGACCCATCATAAGTGCCAGCGGAGCGAGAACAAAAAAGACTGCGGAATAGGAGCCCGAAGTTTCAAAAGACCAGGCAAAGAAAACTGGTCCGATCGCTGAAGCGGCCACCGTCATTGCCTGGGCTGCGCCTTGGATCTTGCCAAGGTGTTTCTTTCCAAAGAGATCAGCAAACCCGGCAAAGAAAACCACCGTGACCGCCCCGCTGCCGATTCCCAGGGCGGCCGAAAACACAAAGATCAAGAAAACGGAGCCGTTTGTCAGAGGAAATCCGAAAAGGCACCCGGAGACGAGGAGCATGGCGATTCCAAAAACTTTCATGACCGGTGTTCTTTGAACCAGCCAGCCACATGTGAGATTTCCCACCAAACCGAAGCCCATGATCATTGCCAGGATTCCATCTCGGATCGAGGTATCAAACTCCAGCGAAACGAGAAGGGATTCGCTGAACAGCGTGATCCCGGTGAAGGCGAAGTAGAAGATTCCGATGCCAATGGTAAGGACCCAAAGGAGGGGCGATCTCAGCGCTTCGCCGAGGCGCATTCCTGCAGAGGAGGTTGGATCGTCAGGGTGGTTCTTCGCCGTTTGCGGATTGCGAATGAAAACCGCCACCAGGATTCCGATGCCTAGAATTGCTGCTGACAGAATCATCCATGTTTTTCTCCACCCAAGTTGTGTCGCGAAAGATCCGACTGCAGGAATGGCTGCCACAAAAAGAAGGGCGGTGATCACCGCAAAGACACCCATGGCCTTGCCAAGATTCTGCTGAAAGGTCTTGGCGACAATTCCAACCGAGCAGAGCGAAAGACAGCTTTGCCCGAGTCCCCGCGAAAGGATTAACAAGAGTAGGAGAAGAGTCGGTCCAGGGAGATTTGCCATCCAAAAAACGGCCCCCGAAAGTGCCGCCAGGACGGAAAAAGTGGTCAGGCGCATGTGCCGGTCCAGCGCCGGACCGGCTCCAAAAAGAAACAACGCTCCCAGGAAAGTGGCGACGAGGTTAAGCCCGGCATAGGAAGAACGATTCAGTTCGAGATCGACGAGGATCTCTTCCGTGATCAATCCCAGCCCCACCGTCCGTCCCGGCAAAGTCGCCACCATGGCGAGGGCAGCGACCACCAGCGTAAGGGCTGACTGGGGGCGAATCCGGAAACTGGCAACTTTCACAGGCGCTTTTGAAACAGCCCGGGGAGTGGGAGGCAATGAAAGTTCCTGATCAAAAATGGTGCGGGATGACGGACTCGAACCGCCGACCCACTCGGTGTAAACGAGTTGCTCTACCAACTGAGCTAATCCCGCACAGGAACCTTCCGGCGGGCGGAGGCTAAGATGGATCGTAGGCGATGATCAAGCGATTTGGAATGAGGCTGCAGTTTTTGGGATCAATCGAGAAAAATCTTGTGGGAACAAGACGGCTCGGTTGTTTGAGACTGGAATTCTTGTTTGCTGGATTTTGCCCCCCAAGGGCATGGTTCCAGGTTGTTTTTGTCGGAGGCAAAGTGGCGCAGGTGGCCCACGATATTTCACAAAACTGTATCAATCTCACGAGGATTTGGGGGAAGCAGCGCTGATTTTCCCCCGAATTTGGGACGCCGTAGGAACTCCTCACGTGCCTCGTTGATCCCCTCGAATCCCTTATTTTATGGGGAAAACCGGGGTGAAGGCTCGTCAGAACTGAGCCCGGCTCATCCCAATGATTAAAAGGAATCTTCTCACTCAAGCTTTCAGCCATTCTCGTTTGTGGCTTTTTGTGGGGTGGGCCCGGCAAACGGGAAGCTCTCTCCCAAAGATCGTAGGGCGAGGAAACCCGAAAAAGAGAAAACTCAGCAGCCTGCCCAATGAGTCCCCGCTTCGCTGCCGGATTGGCACCGGCGGAAGGGTCAATCACTTTTGGGGCACGAAGTTCCTTGCCAGCGTGAGAATGGCCAACTTTGCGCCCGCGGTCTTGGTGGGAAGGGTGGTCAGGGCAAGTGAAACCCGGAATCTGGGGTTCTTTGGATGGACAAATATCACGAGGGTGTCCTTCGAGAACTTCAGCATCTTTTTCTGCTTTTCGTTGAGCCCTTTGATGTCCTTCGGTGCTTCGGTCTTCCATCCCTCGCCGAGGAGGGTGGCCAGTTCGGTTTTCAGCGTCTTGAAATCCTTCTTGGTTTCGAGCATGCGCACTTCTCCATTTGGAATCCTGGTCCTATTCACCACCTTTTCGGTCGGGAAAAACTTTTCAGGTGCAGGAAATCTGACCTGAGCGAAGCCCGACATCACACAGATAACCAAGACCATTGAAACTCTAAAGATCATGGTCGAACGCTAGTAATTCTTCCGCCGATGTGAAGTTGTTTTTTGGCCCCCCTCAAGCAGCGTGTTCCTCTCCTCTCTCTTTCCGACAAGCATGTCACCATCTGAATAGGGAGAAATCGCTCCCTCCTCTCCGTGATCAACTCAGTTGGAATTTCCATTTGGCCGCGTGATCTGGCTTTAGAGGAAAAATCACAGGAGTGCACCGAGGCGGGCGGACCGAAGATGCCAATCAATGAATCTGCAGACTTGTGCCTCCCGGCGTTCGGTGGTTGGGTGCGCAAAGATGCATCTGAGGTTTTCGGACGAAGAACTGGTGACGCTGGTCGAGATGGTGAGCCTGGCGACAGAGATGGCCAACATGAACCCGAACGATCAGGGAAACATTGGATTTGCCCGGTTCGAAAGCATCGAGCACAAAGTCCTCGAGGCCGCCAAGAATACCGGGATGGCCTCTGATATCGAATTTGATGCCGAGCGGGGCAAAAACCGCGTGACTGAGAAGTTCCAGGAGGGCTCTTTTTTTCAACAATGCTTTGATGAGTTCCGAAATGCCGTCTTTTGGGAGGAGTTGATGGTCCGCCTGGCAGACCGTGATCTGACCCGTGAGCTCGGAGAAGCGGCCTATCTTGAGCTCGACGACACGGAGCGGCGTAAAAAGCTGGAACCAATCGAGAAGCGTTACTGGGCCAGATTCCAAAAAGAAGGGATGACTCCACTCTACTGGATCGAGCACAATGAGGATGCTTAGATGCTCTGATCATGATTTCCCGTCGCAAGATCTTCTATCCCATTTCAGATTCGCTGAGAAACTACCTCTCACATTACGGGCGGCTCTCCGAAGTGCCTTTGGTCTATGACGAACTCCTGCGCTTTTCCGGTTCGATCCCCTATGAGAATCCGGCGGGTGAGGAAACCTTGTGGCTGGAGGTGATGTACCCTCCGGAGGTGATGGAAGAGCTCCGGCCCAAACTCACCCGGATTTATGCCATGTTGAAGATCGGGGGTGACCTGAGTCTTGCGGAGCACCTTACCGTTGACCGGATTGACTTCGGGGAGTTCGGGAACTCAAAACCTTTCCGGATTCGGATCACCAATCTCTTTAACGGAAACTCGGACTACTACTACGTGAAGCATGCTGACGCCTCCCGGCTTTTCGGACTGGAGCT
>JASFWU010000103.1:0-8426 GCA_050049035.1 Akkermansiaceae bacterium
CTTCGGTTTCGGAATTGGAGGAAGAGCAGGTGGGCGAAGTGGACTTCTTCGTGGCCACCAGCGGAAGTGACGAGGATAACGTTATGACCTGTCTGCAGGCCCACAACCTCGGTGCCAAAAACTGCCTGACTTTGATCCACCGGGCCGACTATGCCAAGGCCATCAGTACTTCTGGCCGGCACTTCGGAGTCGTGGCGGCGGTGAGTCCCCGGGAAGCTTCCCGCAAGGAGATTTCACGCTACGTCACCACCGAAAAATTCCATGTCGTGCGCAGGCTTGGTGATGGCGTGGTGTTGCAAACACATATTTCGAAAGGAGCCAAGGCAGACGGCAAAAAGGTCTCGGAAATCCAATGGCCCGAAGGGTGTGTCTTAGTCGGACTTTTGAAGGGGTTGCAGGCCATCGTGCCCGGCGCCGACGCCGAACTGGAGGAAGGTGACCAGGTGTTTGCGATGGTCGCGAACAAGGCCGAGAAGAAGTTTTTGAAGCTGCTCCATTGATGTCGGACGGACCAACCATGGGGGCGATCGAGGCGGGTGGGACCAAGTGGGTCTGTGCGGTGGGTCGAGCGAACGGAAAGTTGCTCGAGGAGGTTGTTGTCGAGACTCGTCATCCGGAGGAGACGGTGCCAGTGGTTGCCAAAGCCTTCGAGGACTTGCAGGGAAGGCATGGTTCGATCTCAGCCATCGGAATCGGAACCTTTGGACCCGTGAAGGTGGATGAAAAGGCGTCCGACTACGGCGTAATCCAGAAGACCCCCAAGGAAGGGTGGACCGGATTCGATTATCGCAAGGCGATGGTAGATGTCTTTGGCAGGAAGTTACCTCTGCTGATTGATACCGATGTCAACGCGGCCGTCTTGGCCGAAAGTCTGGAGCCCGCCAATCGCTCCTGCCGCGATCTCATTTACATCACCGTTGGGACCGGGATTGGAGGTGGAATGATTTCTAACGGCGTATTGTGGCATGGTCGAACTCATCCCGAGATGGGGCACTTGGTTGTTCCCGAGTCGGCGCTTGAGCCCGTTCCGGGATTCACCAGTTGTCCATTTCACACTTTTTGTATCGAAGGAAAGGCCAGTGGAACTGCGATGAAAGAACGGTGGGGAACTCCCGCCCAAGACCTTACGGAGGATCATCCGGCGTGGGCTCTCGAATCCGATTATCTGGCGTCAATGGTCATGACCTTAACCGCCACCTTCACCCCCGACCGGATCATTTTTGGTGGGGGAGTCTTCTTGTTTCAGCCGCTTTTGGAAATGGTTCGGACGAGGTTTTCGCAGATTTCCGGGGGCTATTGGGATCTTCCCCCCATGAGTGAATACATCGTGGGAAGCTCACTCTCCAATCGCGCGGGATTGAAGGGAGCTCTGCTGCTAGCTGGTAGAGCCTGGAGCGAGGAGGACTCGCACTAGCCTTTCGTTTTTCTTCGCGTTCTGGCCGAGTAAGGGTGCGAAGAAATCGGCACCAGCTCATCCAGCGATTCATACTCAACCGCCCCTCCGGCGCGCGCATATTCATCTTCGAATTGGTGGAGGTTTTCCAGGACCGAGTGGTCGATGACCCTGGTTTCGGAAAGGTCGATCACGATGTTCTGACCCGTGGGGATCTTGTCGAGTTTCTCCTTGAGCCCGAGATAGTTGGTGAAGACCGCCGCTTGTCCCAGTTTCACGGTGGCGCGGTTGTCCGATTCCGCGACGGTCACTCCGGCCCGGAAAAGCGAACTGATTGAAGCGCCACGCGAGACGTGAATCAGCGCTTTCAAGAGCATGCCGGCCGCGATGCCAACGAGGAGATCCTTGAAGAGGGTGAGGGCAATCGTGGTGACAAAAATGGCCAGCTGTTCCCGTCCGATTTTCAGGGTGTTGGCAAACTCTCGGGGATGGGCCAGCTTGAAGCCCACGGCAATGAGCATCGCGGCGAGGGCAGCGTTGGGAATCAACTCGAGGAGTTGGTATGCGAGAAGTGCCGAGACCAGCAGGAAGAGCCCGTGGAAGAAGTTGGCCCATCGGGTTCGTGCTCCATTGTTGACATTGGCCGAACTCCGGGCGACCTCGGAGATCATGGGGAGTCCACCGAGGAGTCCGGCGAGTGAATTTGAGACGCCAATAGCGATGACATCCTTGTTGGGGTCGGCTTTCCGTTTCCAGGGATCCAGCGAATCGATGGCCTTCACCGTGAGCAGGCTTTCCAAGGTGCCCACCAGCGAAACCATGATGACGAATTTGATAAAGATTCCGATGGTGGAGACGCCGTCCATGCTGGCATTGATCGCGATTTGATCGATCAAGTTGCCGACCTTGACTAAGGTGTAGGACGGCGCGGAATTTTGGAGATCAAGGTAAAGACCGGTGGGAATGGCAAAGAGCAAGACCAAAAGAGGGGCCGGGATTTGCTTGAGCATCGGGTGTTTGACAAAGCCCCATCCGACCATGAGGGCAAGGCTCACTCCGCCGATGAGGGCGACCTGTGGATCGAGGTTGGCGAAAAATTCAGGAATGGCGGCGAAGAGCGCCAGCGGACCTTTACCGGCCGCGAGAGCCGGGTCGACGTTGAGAAGAACCGGAACCTGCTTGGCAATGATAATGAGGCCAATTGCGGCCAGCATGCCGTGGACTGCCGAAAGGGGAAAGATGTCGACAAACTTACCCCACTTCAGAACTCCCATGAGAATCTGAATGACACCAGCCACCACCATCACCCCAAGGGCAAGGCGCCAGCCTTCAACGCCTCCGCCGAAAGCACCCACTGCGTCGGCCACAATGACAATGAGGCCAGCGGCTGGTCCTTTGATCGCCAGTTGCGAACCGGTGAAGAAGGTGGCCACGATTCCTCCGATGATGGCAGTGACCACGCCCATGATGGGGGGGAATTCAGAAGCAGCCGCAATTCCGAGACTCAAAGGAAGGGCCAAAAGGAAGACCACAAACCCGGAAGTTGCATCCTGGCGGAAGTTTTGTTTCAACCCCTCGAGGCCATCGAGTGGAGTCGATTCGGTGTGCGAGTCGTTCGGCATTTGAAACCTAAAACACAGATGGTTAAGCGAGACCAGAACGATCGGTCTGGAGTTTCTTCATCAGCTCGACCATTTTACGGGCCTTTTGCCCCGCTTCTTCGGGAGAAACTCCCGGGTAATAGAGATTGGACCCCAGACCGACTCCCTTGATCCCGCATTTCATCCATTCGTCGAGGTTCTCCGACGTCACTCCTCCCACCGCAAAGAGACCGATGGTCTTGGGAAGGACGGCGGTGAGATCCTTCACTCCTTTGGGGCCAGGGATGGAGGCCGGGAAAATCTTGAGGGCATCGGCACCGGCGTCGATTGCCTGAAAACATTCGCTGCAGGTGGCCACTCCCGGGGCCGAGTAAAGTCCCAGCTCGACACTCCGGCGGATCACTGCGGGATTGGTGTTGGGCGAAACGATGAGCTGTCCTCCGGCAGCATGAACCGCATCAACATCCTCCGCTGAGAGAACGGTGCCCGCACCAACCGCGGCCCTTCCTTGAAAATGACCGGAGAGAAGTCGGATGCTTTCCAACGGGTCGATTGGAGAATTAAGGGGAACTTCCATCACCGTCACTCCGGCTTCAAAGAGAGCCGTGCCGATCGCGATGGCCTCGGATGGTGTTAGACCACGAAGGATGGCAATCAGGGGAAGCTTGTTGATTTGGTCTTGGACAAAGGATTGGCTCATGACTGGGAAAGTTGAAGGTGGCCGCTGATGGTGGCGGACTCGCTATCAATCGTTGAAGAAGTGACCTCGAGTTCCTCGAGGGCAAGGGCGTATGAAGTGATGAGCGAGCTGGAACCGCAAAGGTGAACGGATCCTTTCGCATCTGCTGCCCTGAGTTCATTGCCAATCAGGAATCCGGAAAGATAGGAACGAAAAGCGTCCTCCGAAATATCACCGAAGACAAAGCCTGTTCGCAGGCGGAAGAGGTCATCGAGCGTGCTCCCTTGACGGGCCAATCGGCATCCCATTTGGAAGCCTTCGTGATGAAAATCCCGCGATGAGATTTGACCCGCAAAGATACTCTTCTCGCACAGCGAATGAAACAGGTCGCCCGTCATGTAGGTTTTGAAACCGGTGATGCAACCGTTCTCCACCGTGGCCCATTTTGAATGGGTGCCCGGCAGGCAGATCTGTTTGGCGTCGGGATGGCTTTTCAGCACGCCGAGAATCTGAATCTCCTCCCCACGCATGATATCACGGGAGCCGTCTTCGCACTCGTGTTTGAGTCCGCCGAAAAGCCGGGCATCAGAATAGCCGCTTAACGAAACGTAGTTGGCCGCGATCTCACTGGCACCTGCCGGAGTCGCGACATAGTCGGTTTCGATCCAGCCTTTCATGGAGCCGGCCATACCGGAAATGCGAATGGGGCAGTCCGGGGAGACCTTCATTTGTTCGAGAATCTCATTCAGGGTTTCACGGTACTCCGTCTCACCGCCGGTGATGGCTTTGATTCCCCGGGGTGATTCGTGGCGGGAGACGACCTTCCCGTCAGCGTCTACGAAGTAGGCTCTGAGGCTGCTGCTTCCCCAATCGCAAATGAGCATTCCGGCATCCTTTTCCATGAATTTCTTGGTTGCCTAACGGGTTGATTTGGAAACGCTGGCGAACGGGTTCGATTATGCCCGCAAACTTCCCTCCGTAAATTGCCAAAATGAAAATCACCCGGCTGAATCTCTACAAAGTCCAACCCCGATGGGTCTTCCTTGAAATCGAAACCGACGAGGGTTTGTCGGGCTGGGGGGAGCCGGTGGTGGAAGGCCGCGCCGACTCGGTGATTGCTGCGGTGAAGGAGTTGGAAGATCTGTTGATTGGAGCGGATCCGTCGAAGATCAATGATCTTTGGCAGGCGATGTATCGCGGTGGTTTCTACCGGGGAGGTCCCGTCATGATGTCCGCCATCGCCGGGATCGATCAGGCTCTCTGGGATTTGAAAGGGAAGGAGCTTGGGAAGCCTGTCACCGAACTTCTGGGAGGAGCGGTTCGTCACAAAATGAAGGCTTACACCTGGGTGGGAGGAGATGATCCCGCTGAAGAAATCGCGCAGATCGAGAGGCGCAGAAAAGAGGGGCTCAATACATTTAAACTGAATGCCTGTGGCCGCCTCCCGCTCGTGGCTTCGAATCGTGAGGTCGATGCCGTTGTTCGTCGCATCGCAGGAATCCGGGAACACTTTGGATCCGAGATCGACTTCGCTCTCGACTTCCATGGTCGTGTTTCTTTGCCCATGGCGAGGACTCTCATCAAGGAACTGGAGCCAACCCGTCCCATCTTTATTGAGGAGCCGGTTCTTCCTGAAAACTGGCATGCCTATGCCGAATTGTCCTCCCTGAGCGGAGTGCCCCTTGCAGCCGGTGAACGTGCCTTCAGTCGTTTTGATTTTCGTCCGATTCTCGAACAAGGCGGGTTGGGGATCGTGCAGCCCGACCTTTCCCATGCCGGAGGGGTTACCGAGTGCTTGAAGATTGCCTCGATGGCCGAGGCCTATGACGTCTCCTTTGCTCCACACTGTCCGCTGGGTCCCTTGGCCCTGGCCTCCTGTCTTGCGGTGGACTTTGTTTCTCCCAATGCCGTACTCCAGGAATCCTCGCTCGGCATTCACTACAACGAAGGATTGGAAATGACGGACTATGTTTTCAACAAGGACGATTTCCACATCGACGAAGGTTACTTCAATCTCTTTTCCAAGCCGGGACTCGGGGTGGAAATCAACAAGGAGTTTGTGATCGAACAAAGCCAGATCGAGCACGACTGGAAGAACCCGCTGTGGAGACACCAAGACGGGAGCGTCTCCGAATGGTGAAGCCATGATCTTGGCATCAAATAACGGATCGCTGGTCAATCATATGACCGGCTTTGACTGGGCGGTAGTGGTCTTCTGGGTACTGGGCACCAGCCTTTTCGGCTTTTATTTCTCAAAGCATGTCAAGACCGCCAGGGATTACCTTGTCGCAGGTCGCAAGCTCAAGTGGTGGCAGATTGGCATTGCCCAGGCTGCCGACTCGGTGGATGCGGGCGACTTTATCGCGATCGCCGGCATGGCTTACCTCAAAGGTTTTACCGGACTGGGTTACATCTGGATTGGCATGGCATTCGGAACCTATGTTCTCGCCCGCTATCTGACTCCGATGCTTTACCGCAGCGGGGTGGTGACCAATGCCGAGTTCCTCGAGCTCCGCTTTACCCGGTCGATGCGAATTGCCTCGGCGCTCATTCAAATTCTCTACCGCTTCATCGCGATGGCTCTGGTGGGCTACGCCCTCGCCACCATGTTCAAGGTGGTGATGGGAGTAGAGATGGAATACGGGATCCTCATTTCGATGTGCATCACCATCCTTTATGTGTTCGCTTCGGGACAACTCGGTGTGGTGATGGCCGCGATTCCCCAGGTCGCTTTGATGCTGGTGGTTTCGGGCATCATTTTCATCTCGGTTTTTTCAGATCTCGGAGGCGTGGCCGGCTTCAAGGAACACCTTCCTAAATACGGCGAGATGCTGCACCTGACCTACTACACCGAGGACGGGCTGAATCCCTCATTTTACCTTTGGGGTCTCATTCTTGTGCTTTTCACTTATCCCTTGGTAAATCAAACAGTGGCCCAGCGGATTGTTTCGGCCGCAAGCGAATCCGATGCCCGGAAGGGGAGTCTCGTTTCGATTCTGCCATGGTTCATTGTCACTGGCGTGGCGGTTTTGGCGGGAGTGGTAGGGACGGTGTTGGTACCGGATTTATCGGCGGACAATCGGAATGATCTCTATCCCCTTTACATGGTGGAATACCTTCCCTCCGGAGTGCTGGGACTCGGGGTGGCGGCCCTCGTGGTTGGAAGCATGTCAACGGGTGCGGGCATCGGCACTGCAATTTCCGGTCTGCTCGCCAATGATGTTTTGGGAACCGTCAACAACGCGCAGCTCAGTGATCGACAGAAGCTCATGCGAGCCCGTATCTATGCCACGGGAGCCATTGTCCTGGGGTCTCTTTTGTCCACCCAGGTTTCCAATTTTGGGGGGATGGTGCCGTTCTATGTCGCCTTTTCGGGAACCTTTGTCCTGCCTCTGACAGTCCCATACCTCGCGGCCGCTTTTTTCCGTCAGGCCAGCCGTCACTCGGCGCTTGCCGCCCTGGTGGTCGGCTGTGGAGTGGGGCTGGTTCTCTTTAATGCCGGAGACCCGTTTCATATTTACCTGACCCATCCGCAATGCCGTCCCTTTTGGGTTCTCGGCGCGGCCATAGTCACCATGGTGATCTGGTCGTTTGTTGAAAATGCCATCAAAGGCCCCATCCCACGTCGTGAGCTGGCCGGTCGTTTGAACGCCCGCGACTTCGGAGGAAACCTGATCCCCGATCAGGTGCAACGAATGATGCAGTCAAACGAACTCGAAGACTGGCCCGGCAAGGAAAACGTCGACTTTGAAACTCTTGGAATCAGAGCCTCGACGCCGTGGTATGCCCGACCGGGCTTCTACGAAATCCTCACCCTCGCCATCGTGATTGGAATCATGATCTGGTTGTGGTAATGGAATCAGCTCACCTCATGAAGAACGTTCTTAGCACATTGATGATGATCACGGCCTGTCAGGCTGCGGAGTTTAAAACGATTGGTTCCCTTGAGAGCCATGACCCGCAATTCGACAAACTTGTCCCGCCTGACACTAAAATCGAGATCATTGGTGAAGGGTTTTCCTGGATCGAGGGACCACTTTGGTTGCCGTCCGAAAACTGCCTCGTCTTCTCCAACATCCCGCCCAACAAACTTTGGAAATGGACTGAGAAGGATGGCGCGGTGCCTTATCTCGAAAAGAGCGGATATCTTGGCAAGGTTCCTCGTCCCGGGGTGACCGGAAAGTTTGATCAGGCCGGGTCAAACGGGCTGATCCTCAGTCCCCAGGGAAAGCTCGTTCTTTGCCAGCATGGATTGCGACAAATGGGCATGATGAAGGCTCCTCTCAAGGCGCCCAAGGCCGACTACCTCGCGCTCACCAATCGCAATCACGAAGGGAAGAAATACAACAGCCCGAACGATGGTTGTTTCCACAAGGATGGAAGTCTCTACTTTACCGATCCGCCTTACGGGTTGCCGGCCGGTCCCGATGATAAAGGGCGTGAGACCGACTACTCCGGAGTTTATCGCCTGTCGAAGGACGGTAAGGTCACCTTGATCGACGATGATCTGGAGCGTCCCAACGGGATCGCCCTCTCGCCTGATCAAAAGACGCTTTACGTTGCCAACTCACATGCACCCCGGGCGATCTGGATGGCATACGATCTGAATGAAGATGGCACCGTGAAAGGAAAGAAAGTCTTCAAGGATGTCACCAAGTTGGTGGGAACCCGCAAGGGCATGCCTGATGGTCTGAAGGTCAACGACCAAGGCTACATCTTTGCCACCGCACCGGGTGGAGTGATGGTGCTGGAT
>JASFWU010000104.1:0-8415 GCA_050049035.1 Akkermansiaceae bacterium
GAAGGAGAATAAGAGCAGCGATATCCCGCATGGACACTTCAAAAAGAAACAACAAAACTACGAAGGATCAGAAAACGCTTTGTTCAGAGGTTCCCTAGGCTGAAGTGTGCATCCATCAAAACGACTCACCCTCCCAATCCTGATTACTTCGGCAACCTGTGCAACGAGCCTCGGTGAGTTGTTCATCTACGAGCCTTTTGATTACCCCGATACGGGAAGTCCTGACGGGATCGAATTCCTAGGGAATGGAGATCAGGCCGGTGGACTTGGTCTGGGCGAATGGCGGCACGCCAATTCCCGCGGCGACAATACCAACGAAATCGAGGTCAAGGTCCCAGGCCTGGAGTTTACCGATGAAGGCGGAAATGTTCTCCCGTCGGAAGGCGGACACCTCGTCCGAACGAGCCGCGTAGGACAAGCCTCCGCGTCATCGGATGTTGATCCGGCGGTCACCGCCGCTTTGACCGCTGACAACACCACCATGTGGATGAGCTTCCTTTACGTCGACAACGGCTTCAGTGGCCCGGACAGCGCCATCGCCCTGACATCGGAAGACATGGTTGCCGCTGATAGCGCCAATCTCACCTCACCCGGTTTTGGTGTCGGGGTGGATATCATTTTCAATGCAGGAGGCATTCGCACCGCGGTCTACAACGGAGGAGTCTCATCAACGAAAGTCTCCGAAGCCACCCCGACTTTTGGCACGAATGCCGGGACCAGCTCGGACGTGTTCCTCTTCGCCGCCAAGGTGAATTGGAAACCCGACGGAACTCCCGACGAGATTTTTGTTTTCAACGTCACCGACCTCACCACCGAACCGGACGAATCCACAGCCTTGACCAGCGACACTTTCGATATGCTGGCAGCCAACCAAGCTCTGCTCGACACTCTGAGTATCAGCGAAACTCAAATCGATGGTTTCGATGAAATCAGAATCGGCACCACCTTTGAATCCGTCGTCGGAACAGTTGCGGCAGCTGGTCCTTTGGAGTTATCGATTGCGCAAAGCAGCACCACTCCCGGCGCGTTGGACTTTGCCTGGACCGGACAGGACGGACGGACCTACGACCTGGTGAGTTCGACTGATCTTTCCACAGCACCAGCGACCTGGGCTGTTTATGACGGACGCTCCGGGCTGACCGGTTCGAGCCTCGTCGATGTCCCCGCCGGAACAGAAACCAAACGCTTTTTCGCCATCATCGAGCGATAGATCAGGGAGGATCCACCCAATCAACCAAGCTTGATCAGCGCTCCTCCCTGCTTGGCTGATTCCCGCACCGCTTCCATGACCCGCTGGGTGAGGTGGCTGATTTCGGGCCACGATGGATCGGGTGAACCGCTTAGCACACAGTCTCCTAACGTTCGGAAGAGCAGGGCCTCCTGGCTCTCCGGCCCATTCGTTGCCTTCCCGGGCACGCTGATTTCCTTGCGGTCCAGGAAGGTGGTGTAATCGCACCCCTCATGATGGGGAAGGAGCTTCGTGATGGTGAACGAGGTGTCGTCTCCATCAAAGGGCTGCACGAAATCGTCGAGCGAAAGGACCCCTTCGGTTCCGGAAATGCGACACGACTGCTCAAGAGTGGTGGTAAAAGAACAGTGGAAGGAGGCGCTCCGGTCGCCCTCAAAAAAGAGATCCCCGCGCATTTCCACCGGCACTCCGTTCTGCTCCTTAAGAAGAATACCACGGACTTCGACTGGAGCCACCCGTCCAAAAGCACACAGCGTGATGCGCAAGCAATACCACCCGAGGTCGCCAAGACAGCCATCGGGTTCAAGTTTCGGATCAAGGCGAATGTTCTCCTGAAAGTCTTCACCTCCCAGAAAGGAAAAGCACGATTCCACCCGACGCAGTTTGCCAATCTCTTCTTCCGCTTCCAGCACCTCGATGATTTTCGACAGACGACGGTTGTGCATGAACATCACCCCGTCCATAAATTGCACGCCATTGGCTTCGCAGGCCGCGATCATTTCCTCGAGATCGGCAAGGGACACCGCGCAGGGCTTTTCGCAAAGCACATGCTTGCCAGCTTCGGCGGCCCGAATGACCCATTCCTTTCGAAGACCGGTCGGAAGTGGAATGTAGACAGCATCAATCTCCGGATCAGCGAGAATGACCTCGTATCCTTCCACCGCCTGCGGAGCCACCTCGAAAGGCAGCGAGGCCTGGCAGGAATCGATAAAAGATTGCGCTCTCTTCACATCCCGCGCTCCGACCGTTTTCAATACTCCGTTTCCGGAGCGTCGGACCGATGCCCAGTTCTTTTCCGAAATCCCGGCCGCACCGAGAAACCCCCATGTGATTTGATTCTTCATTGTCCTTCAGGAATACCTTGTGCTCCGGGATACCAGGCCGGGAGGACCCTGGCCTTTTTCTCAAAGACCGACAGGGTCTTTGGCGAGACGTGTTTCTTGTTCACGATGATGGTGTAAACATGCTCGGTGAACCAATCATCGTAAAGAGTCCATTGGCCCTTCTTCCCTTTGTCATCACCCCAGCTGTTTTCGACCAACCACTTTTGCGGTTTGCCATCTTTCAAATCCACTCCCATCAAGGTCATGGCATGATTGGAAGCCCCGGCACCAAAGACCGCGCGATCCGCCTTGTTCATGTCGAGCTCGAGCCCGAAAAGAGTTTCATAGTCGAAGAGATCGACCTCCATCAGGCCGTGCTCGCTTGACTGGTCGAAGCCCATGTTGACCGCAAACCACATTGGCTCGTTGGCCAGCACCGATTTCACTCCGGTGGCTTTCATTTCCTCGATGCTCACATTGGCAAAGCTCATGTCATTGGCTCCCGCCATGTTGCGGGCCCGGTGAAAGCGATAGTGCTCGCCAATTTTCTGGCTGGGGTCGTTGTAGAGGCAGACAAAATCAGCGAGGTCGATTCCCACAAACTCCCGATAAAAACTCTGCGGAGTGTAGGTCTTCCAGGCGGTGACTTCTTCTTCGACGGGCGGAAGCCCCTCTTCTTTGTCGTCCGACTTGTCCTTTTCACCCTTCGACTTGTAGCGCCATTCAAACTCGGTAGGCGGCTCGCCCAGATTGATGGTGAGGAACCGGTAAACGTCGGCGAGAGCTTTCTCCTTCAGCTTGCGAAGGGCGGGCACCTTTTCCCCGCTTCGAGCCGCCTCAAGAATCCCGTTGGCCTTGGCCCGGAGGAGTCGCTCGAGAACCAGATTCATCGTCCGGGTATTCTCGCTGCTGTGAGTCTCCGGCATGACCGAGGCCGGAACGACCCCATACTTTCCGATCAAACCCACGACGTAATTCCACCAACCACCGTCGCCCACCATCCATTCGTTGACCAACAACCACTCGCGATCAAGCCGGTCGGCATCACGCAATTCAATGACGTCCTCAAGATAGAGATTGGACTTCTCCATCTTGTCCCAAAACTGCAGGTAAGCGGTGGAGAACTCAAACTTCTCAAGACCCTGTTCGTGAATGACCTTGGGCCTCATCACATTCAACCCGGCAAACATCCAGCAGCGGCCCGAGGACTTCTGATTGGTGATCCCCTTGGTTTTGATCTTGTGACTGAAGTGACCGTCTTCACCTGCCACCACCTGGCGGTTCAGGGCCAGCTTATTGATCTCATTGTTGGTCACCGCATTGTGGCGGACGAGATCTTCTCCGGAAAGCTCGTAACCCTCGCGCAGGGTTTTCAGGAATTCCGGAGTGAGGGCACCGGGGTCTTGAGCGGATACAGACATGGTTAAAAAAATACTGGCAAGGGAGGTCGTGAGCGGGATCTTGAAGTTCATGGGAAAGCAGCCGGCTGGCGACTCTCCTCTACGAACTGAAAAAGACAGGCTTATCCCTTCACTTGAGATTGATGACTTTGACGACCTCGGCAGCGAGCGCCTTGGAGCCCGCCGGGGTGTAGTGCACGTTGGCTTTGAGCTGGATCTTCGCCCCATTCTCGAGGGCGTAGGAATAGAGATCGTGAATCTCGACCTTCTTCTCCTTCATGACCTTGGCGGCAATTTCGTTGTACTTGGCGGCATCGCCGGCAATCCGTCCGCGGGACCCCTTGGGAACAGGAGTGGTGTTGCGCCAGATGAGACGGGCTCCCGTTTTCTTGAGCCGCTTCACCAGCTCGCGAAGATTCTTTTCGTATTCAGCCGGCGGAACCTGTTGCTTGCTCCCCTCGCTTTTGGGATCCACGAGGTTCTTTCCGTTCGGCCCCATGTATTTCAAATCGTGCAGGCCCCAGTTGAAGTGAATGACGTCCCACTTCTTGCCTTCGCCTCCCACCTTGAGCCATTCGTCGATTTGCTTCAGCCCGTGAATGGTGGCCGCGCAGTTGACCGGCGGACGATGCACATTGGCCTTACCCTTCAGCATCGCCCGAACCGGCAGGGTGTATCCCATCGAGATGGAATCCCCAATCAAGAGAACTCGAGGAAGCCCGTCCACATCTTCGACCTGCACCAAGGGGCCCTTCTTTGGGGCGGCAAATGAGAGCCCTACCAAAGCCATTGTGATTGAAATCATGCGCAACATTCTGCGTTGATAATCAATCCGCAGAGCCGTGACAAGCCCACCGCTTTCGACTTTCCCAAATCAGGCAATTGGCTAGTTTCGTCCCATGCGATTTCTTCTGACTCTCTTTCTGGTGGCTCTTAGCAACGGGGCGACCCGGCCCAATATCGTCATTATCATGGCGGACGACCTGGGTTTCGCCGACCTTGGATGCTACGGCTCGGAGATCAACACTCCGAATCTCGATGCCCTCGCCCAGGAAGGACTTCGTTTCACCCAGTTCTACAACACCGCCAAGTGCCACTCCTCCCGCGTCTCGTTGCTCACCGGGCTTTATTGCGATCAGGCCGGAAGCGAGAAACTCAACCGGGGCGCTACCATCGCCGAAGCCCTGAGCCCAGCCGGATACCACACCATGATGGTCGGGAAGTGGCACCTCTCCAAGCAACCCACCGACTTTGGATTCGATCGCTACTGGGGGCACCTTTCCGGAGCGACCAACTTCTTCACCGGCGACAACACCTTCCGCCTGGATGGCGAAAAGTGGACTGTTCCAGCCACTCACAAAGGGAAGGCCTACTACAACACCAACGTGGTCACCGACTTCGCGATCGATTTCGTCAATGAGCATACGACCGGGGTGGTGGATGAGAAAAAGGAAACAAAGCCCTTCTTCCTCTACTGCGCCTACAATGCTCCCCACTATCCGCTGCATGCACCTGAGGCGGAGGTGAAAAAGTATGATGGCAAGTATTCCGAAGGCTGGGATGTCCTCCGGAAACGCCGTCACGAAAAACAACTCAAGTCCGGTCTTCTCCCCGCCAAGTGGAAGCTTTCTCCTCGGGCCGCCCACATTCCGGCCTGGGACAGTCTCTCACCGGAACTCAAGCAATGGGAGGAAGACCGTATGGAAGTCTACGCGGCGATGGTCGATGTCCTCGACCAAAACATTGGCCGCCTCATCAAGCATCTCAAAGCGAAGGGCCTCTACGACAACACCCTTTTCATGTTCTGTTCCGACAACGGCGCCTGCCCCTTCGATCGCACCAGGGGCAAGGAGCTGAAACCGTGGGACCCAAAATCATACTGGTGCTACGACGTCGGTTGGGCATCGGTGGGCAACACTCCCTTCCGCCTCTATAAACAAAACCAACACGAAGGCGGGATCTCCTCACCGATGATTGTCCACGGACCGAAGAGTCTGCTCAAAACCAAGCCTGGCTCGTTTGCCCGTCAACCGGCTCACCTCATTGATTTTATGGCCACGTGTCTGGAAGTCGGAAAAGCATCGTACCCCAAAGCGATTTCGGAGCGGACGATCGATCCTCTTCAGGGAAAATCGCTCCTTCCCATCCTCGCCGGAAAAACCCGTGAAGCGCACGACCCGCTGTATTTCCACTTCGCAAAGGACCGCGCACTCCGGTCAGGCGACTGGAAGATCGCTTCCGCCAAGATGGGACGCTGGGAGCTCTACAACCTCGCCGAAGACCGAACCGAACTCAACGACCTCGCGGCCAAGCACCCGGAGAAGGTCAAAGCCATGGTTAAGCAATGGCACGAGATTGCCAAAAACAAGGACCGCCTGCCTGCGGCGCAACTCAAGCCGGTCAAGGAGACGCTGACCCCTCAAAAGTTCGGCAAGCGTGCCGATCCCGGCGCCAAAAGCACCCGGAAGAAGTGACGGCACGGAAAACAGACGATGCAATAGGATTGGAGTCCGCGAATCTTCGCCAAGCGCCGCGAATCCCTGCCAAATGAACCACGGGAGGCGCAGATGAATCGGACGAGTACGAATTGAATACCCCAACGGGGTTTCGCATTTCAGCCCAGGATTGCCTTCGCGAAGCGGGGAAACCCTGGGTAATGGAGGTCACCACGCATGAGGAGTCACCCTACCACGGCAAGGGGAAGGCGGCGTTGAAGGCAAAGACGCGGCCTTTGATTTCGGCCAGCTTGGCGTCGTCTTCACGGGCTTCGAGTGCCTCGTGAATGAAGGCGGCCACCTGCTCAACGTCGCTCTCCTTCATCCCGCGGGTGGTCACCGCCGGAGTTCCGATGCGAATTCCGCTGGGCTTCATCGGACCCGCTTCATCGAAAGGAATCGAGTTCTTGTTCACCGTGATGCCCACCTTGTCGAGGGTGTCGGACACAATCGAGCCATCGAGACCAACCGGACGGAGGTCCACCATGAAGACGTGGTTGTCGGTTCCACCGGAAACGATGCGATACCCGTGCTTTTCGAGCGCTCCCGACATTGCTTGTGCGTTCTTGATGACCTGGGCCTGGTATTCCTTGAAGCCCGGCTTGAGGGCTTCGCCGAAGCAGACAGCCTTGGCCGCGATGACATGCATCAATGGTCCGCCTTGCACGCCCGGGAAGACCCGGCCGTCGATCTTCTTGGCATACTTTGATTTGCAAAGAATGATGCCACCGCGAGGACCCCGCAGTGACTTGTGAGTGGTCGAAGTGACAAAGTCGGCATGAGGAACCGGACTCGGGTGAACACCCGCTGCCACCAATCCGGCGATGTGAGCCATGTCGACGAAAAGATAAGCGCCCACTTCTTTGGCGATCTTGCTCATGCGCTCAAAATCAATCTCACGTGAATAAGCGCTCGCTCCACAGGTGATCAACTTCGGCTGCACCTCCTTGGCTTGCGCTTCAAGGGCATCGTAATCGATGCGCTCGTCCTCCGCGCTCACGCCGTAGTGCGTCACATCGTAAAGTCGTCCCGAAAAGTTGGCGGGATGGCCGTGGGTCAAATGCCCGCCGTGGGCCAGGTCCATGGTGAGGATCTTGTCGCCCGGCTGGAGCACCGCGAAGTAAACCGCAGTATTGGCCTGCGATCCGGAGTGCGGTTGCACGTTGGCATGCTCCGCTCCGAAAAGCTCCTTCAGTCGATTGATCGCGAGCTCCTCAACGACATCGACATTTTCGCATCCGCCATACCAACGACGCCCCGGGTATCCCTCGGCATACTTATTAGTCAGGAGAGAACCCTGGGCTTCCATCACCGCCGGGCTGGCAAAGTTCTCCGACGCGATGAGCTCGATGTGACTGCGCTGCCGCTTTTCCTCACCCACGATGGCCTCAAAAACTTCCGAGTCGGTCATGGCGAGACGGGATCCCGAAGCTTTGCAAAGTCGTTGCTCATGACGTCCACCTTCAAACCCGGTGGTCAGAAAAGCCTCCACCATTTCGATCGCGACCTCGGTCGACACCACGGTCTGCCCCAGACAAAGCACATTGGCGTCATTGTGGGATCGTGTGATCTTGGTGTCATCCACGGTGCGGACATTTGCGGCCCGCACGTCGCGGAATCGGTTGGCGGCGAGACAAACGCCCACTCCCGAGGTGCACACGAGAATTCCGCGATCGGCCCGCTCTTCGTGGACAGCGCGCGCGACTTCGTTGGCGAAGTCGGAATAATCGACCGAATCGGTCCCGTGCGTCCCGTAATCCACCACCTCGCGACCTGCCGCTTTCAGCGCCTCGACGAGGGCATTTTTCAACTCAACTCCGCCGTGATCGGCCCCGACAGCAATGCGATAAGACTCAGCACTCATTGGACGCCCCCTCCGTGACCTCTCGTCACCTAAATGGCAAGCGCACACTTGGAAAAGGAGTCTCCCGGGGCTCAAAAAGGAAAGGAGGCCGGACGATGATCGATCCGCTCAACTTCTCTCCCATGGCCCCCAAGGCGATCTTCCGGCCAGAACAACCCACTGATGGAAAATGTCCAAAGCTTGAACAATAACCACAGTGAGTAACTACTTGAACCACCGCTGGATCAAGACACTCTCAACGAATCATTCTCCTGTCCTTCATGTTAGGGAACCTCTGATTAATCGCCAAGCGTATTTGATTTCGTTAGACTCTGGGGCATGAGCCAGATGAGTTTTGCCGAGATTGATTTTGGGAGCCACCGGA
>JASFWU010000105.1:0-8347 GCA_050049035.1 Akkermansiaceae bacterium
AAGATCCGGCACACCGTGAAGAAGGGCGACACGCTCTACAGCCTCTCCAGGAAATACGGCGTCAGCGTGTCCGCAATTCAGAAAGCCAACTCGCTCAACGGCAACCTGATCAGAGTTGGAGGAGTGCTTGTCATTCCTAAGTAATCTCTCATCACCAAAGCGGGGATTTCTTGAACGTCCGCCCGACTGCTGGACGTATCTCAAATCGTGAGATCTCTTTGCCATATTGCGCTCTACACCGCCTTTTCCGGCACCCTTTTGAAGGCCGAGGAGCCTGAAGTCAAGAAGACCGACGATCCTCTATTGAAAGGTCCCGGCCTGAAAGTGAATCTGGTTGCGGAAACCGCGACAATCACCCCCGGAGTTCCGCTCAAAGTCGGTTTTCATATCGAGCACTTTCCGGGCTTTCACACCTACTGGCTGAATCCCGGCATGGTCGGCATGGCCACCACCTTGGATTGGAAACTCCCCGAAGGCTTCACCGCTTCGGAGATCCGCTGGCCCGCCCCCGAAAATTCCTTCATGGGCACCTATCCCTGCCATGGATACGAGCGCGATGTCACCCTTCTGGTTACTATCACCCCTCCAAAGACCATCGAAGCGAAAGAGGTTACCCTGACCACGGAGGCCGGCTGGATGTGCTGCGCCCGCGGTTGCTTCCCGGGCTTCAAAACGCTTTCGCTGACCCTGCCGGTCGCCGGGAACCCCGTCCCTGCGCCAAAGCACCAGGCGCTCATCGAAAAAGCAGAGAAAGAACTCCCGTCCACGAACCATCGGCTGACCGCCTCCCTTCTCACCAAAATGGACGCCCCGGTCATCAAGATCCGCTTTGCCGGACGGAAGGACTGGCCCGCCAAGGATATCTACTTTTTCTCCAACGACGGACAAATCTCGTCCGAACATGCCCAAAAGTTCGAACCTCAACCAGACGGTTCCGTGATTCTCACCATTCCCCGCTCCGAATTTTCACCTGAAAAGAAGACCGACCTTCCCGGCGTTCTTCGCATCGGCAAAGACTCCTTTGCCCTGACCGCTAAGCCGTAGGCTGGCATCCAGATTTTCCCGACATGCTCGATCTCCAAAACACCACCCGCCGCCACTTTCTGCGCGATTGTGCCACCGGACTTGGAGGCATGTGGCTGGCCAACCAACTCGTTCAAGATGCCCGGGCATCCGGTCCGCTCGTGCTGGAACATGATCCGGCGGCTCCCCTCGCGCCCCTCGTCCCTACCTTCAACCCGAAGGTCAAGCGGGTCATTTACCTCCACATGATCGGGGCGCCCTCACAGCTTGAGCTTTTCGACTACAAGCCCGTCCTCCAGAAGTACGACGGCAAGGACTGCCCGCAAAGTTTCCTCGAAGGACAACGCTTCGCCTTCATTCAGGGCACGCCCCAAATGCTCGGACCGGTCTATCCGTTCAAACAGCATGGCCAGTCGGGTGCGTGGATCTCCGACCGCCTGCCCGAGCTCGCGAAACACGCCGACAAGCTCACCTTCATCAAGACGATGAAGACCGACCAATTCAACCACGGTCCCGCCCAGCTCATGGTGCACACCGGACAGGCCCGGCTCGGTTATCCTTCGCTCGGATCGTGGGTCACCTGGGGACTGGGTTCGGAAAACCAAAATCTGCCCGGCTTCATGGTCCTCCTGTCAGGCGGACGGGTGCCCCGCGTTGGAAAATCACTCTGGGGCTCCGGCTTCCTCCCTTCGGTCTACCAGGGCGTGCAATGCCGCTCCTTTGGCGATCCTGTTCTTAACACCCGCAACCCCAAGGGAATCTCCGCCCAGTCACGTCGCCGGGCTCTCGATGCCCTCCGGGAACTCAATCACGAGACCTTTTCCGAAATGGCCGATGAGGAAACGGTGACCCGGATTGCGCAATACGAGATGGCCTTCCGCATGCAGACCTCGGTGCCGGAGGTGATGTCAATTGATGACGAACCGAAGTCGGTTCACGAAATGTATGGCACCAAGCCCGGCCGGGAATCATTCGCCAACAACTGCCTCCTCGCGCGTCGCCTTGTCGAAAACGGAGTCCGCTTCATCCAGCTCTACGATTGGGGATGGGACACGCACGGATCAAACAAAAGCGAAGCCCTCAACGTGGGTTTCAACAACAAGTGCCAGTCCATCGACAAGCCCATCTCGGCGCTCCTCACCGATCTGGAACAACGCGGACTACTCGATGACACCCTCGTCGTTTGGAGCGGCGAGTTCGGCCGCACTCCGATGCAGGAGAACCGCAACGGAGCAAAAATGGCCTTCCTGGGACGCGACCACAATCCCAACGCCTTTACCCTCTGGATGGCCGGAGCCGGCGTGAAACCCGGGATGAGTTTTGGAGAAACCGACGAAATGGGCTATCGCGCCCTTCCCGGACAGGAAGTCCATCTTCGCGACTTCCACAAGACGCTCCTTCATCTCGTGGGCCTCGATGCCGAACGCCTCTCGGTCCCTCGCCAGGGCCTCAACGAAAAGCTCATCGGCGTGAAACACGCCAAGCTCCTCAAGGAGGTTTTGACCTGATCAAAGCTAAGCCGAATCTTGCTTCAGTTCGCCAAAACCTCTGGAAGCCCGATTTTGCACTTCCCGTCGGCGGTGAAGGTAAAAGCCACCACATCCGCTCCGGCACCATCGCTGATGCTGAGCTCGACGGTGACCGTCTTTCCATCCGATGAAATCGCCACCCTCCCGTTCTGATACTCGGAGTCAAAGGTGGTGTCGGGATGAGGCATGAAGACATGGGAGATCAGCTTGGCCGGTGCCTCCACCACCTTGTCACCAAAGGACACCGCAAGTCGGGTGAGATGGGGAAACTTTGACTTCGTGGAAGGAAGTTGACCATCAAGCCCCGCTGCTTCGTGACCATCCACCTTGGGCAAATGCAAGCGATCACCAACCACTTTTGCCGGGACAATCTTATGGCGGCTTTGATCGAAGGGGCCAGTCGAGAAATACACCTTGAATTTGGTCTGGTTGACTTCGGCGGAATAGATCACCTTGTTTTTATGGTAGGTCCACGGGTTCTCCTCGGAGAAAACGGGAAGGACGAGAAGGAGGGAGACGAGGAGAGATTTCATAAACTGGATTATCGCACGCTAGACGATGCGAGGAGAGGAACTCAAGAACCTTCTGTGATGTTGGATCGATCGGAATCATCGTCCGTCTCAAGCTCCTTCCGCAATGCCTCAAGCTCTTCCTTGTGGGAGGGCAATTTTGTTCGGTACTCGGTTCGTTCCGGGAGATTGGCAAACATTTCAAACATGAATCCTCCGACCCCTCGACCAATGACTAAAACAGATAGCCCGCCCGCGAGACCGGTCACAGACCCTGAGCTCATCCATAGCCAACCTCCAACTCCGATCGCGAGCACGAGCAGGATGAATTCGAAGGCCAACCAGAGAACCACCCACTTGAGACCATTCTCAAAGATCGCGCGGAGCAGTTCCTGGTGTTTGCGGAAGAGTTTCATTGACGGGGTATCTTTAGTCTCTTGATGTTCGAAGATTGTGTTGTTCGGCCCAAGCTGCAAGCCCTCGAAAAGCTCGCGATTCAGGCCAACGCTCCCTTAGATCCTTCCAGTGTCTATCAAACCACTGTTGGGCAAGGTCGTTATCCCCTTGAGACAGATGAATACGGCTGAGGAGATAACGCCAAGGCACTCCGGTTCCCGCCCGAAGACACGGTGCTATCTTCGGCCAATGTTCCATGACAAGAGCAACTGTTTCCAGCTTCTCGAGCATTGGGAAAATGTCCCGTTCAACAAATTCTACGAGATCCGGAGACGATTCCACATCGTTTTTCCACCAATGGTCTGGATACTTCTCCGAGAGTTCAGAAGGAGAAAAACGCAGTTCACAGTCCCACGCCGATAGAAACTTGCTCTGTCCTAAAGGTTGGTCGACATCTTCAATACAAACGCCAACTTCAGTCGTAAACCGTCCGGAAAGATCGGGCCTGATTGAGGGCACTGAGACAACGCCTGGAGGGTCGACACGTCCAAGTTGAAAATGAACCACCTGAACGAGATTGCGGAACTCCTCCTCCGGAGTTCCGGGAGAGATTCGTTTTCGAACGAAAACTCCACATTCAAACCCGGGGACTTCGCTGCGCCCAGTTGGGGTCTTAGCCCTGCTCTGAAACGCCATCACCCCCGCCCAGCAAGCTGGACGGGGGTGATGGCGGACAGAGAGGGATTCGAACCCTCGGTACCGTTGCCGGCACACTCGCTTTCCAGGCGAGCCCATTCGACCACTCTGGCATCTGTCCTTTTCGCAAAAAATCTGCTTCGGTCGGGGGCGCGGACGCTAGCGCGACCCCGGAAAACTGGCAATCCCGAAATCACAATTCTTCCGGCGAGCCAAAACCCTCCAACTTGACGCCCCTATGAATCTCTGGTTATCTTCTACAACCGCAGATGAATTCTTCATTTGCGACAACACCAACCAAATCCCAAGAAACAATGAAACCCACCGACCTGACCACTGTGATTGGCCTGATGATGACCCTTGGCGCTCATGCCGATCCCCCAAAAACCACCCTCAGTGCCGAGGGTTGGTACAAACGGGGCCTGGCCGCTGTCAAAGCCGGCAAGCCAGACGACGCCAAGACCGCATTTCAGAATGCCCTGAAGCTCAATCCACGGTTCACCCCGGCGAAACATCAACTGAGTCTCATTCCCGAGCTCAACGCGCGAACCAAAATCGCCCGGCGCAAGAAGCTCTTCAAGGACACCATCATCAAGGAAATCAATTTCCGCGATGCCACTCTGAAAGAGGCTCTCGAAGCCCTCGACAAGATGGCCGCGAAGGCCAGCAAGGACAAATTCTCACCTAACTTCATCATTCAGGACCCTGCCAAAAAGATCGTCGACCGTAAGGTGAACCTCAAAATGACCAACGTTCCCCTGGCCGCCGCTCTCTCCTACATCCTCCAGGGTGTCGGAGCCACGGCACGCTACGACGAGTACGCGACTCCCATCAAGCCACTCGGGAAGTAATTCCTCTTCCATTTCCATTTTTTTCGCGCCTCCGCCGGGCCGACCCGTTATCACTGGGGGCGTGAAAAAGTGGACCTTTGAAGACCGCATCGTCGCTCCCTCCCTGCTTGCCGCCGACTTCGGCCGGGTCGGCGAAGAAACCTCGCGCGCCATCAATGCGGGTGCCGATTGGATGCACCTCGACGTGATGGATGGGCATTTCGTCGACAACATCTCCTTTGGCCCCGCTGTGATCCAGGCGGTGCATGAGACCAACGACGTCTTTCTCGATGTCCATCTCATGATCACCCGGCCGGATCACTATCTCCCCCGCTTCGTCAGCGCCGGAGCCGACCTGATCACCGTTCACGTTGAGCCGGAAGCCAACCACGATGTGGCGTCGACTCTCTCCGCCATTCGCGAAGCCAAGTGCCTGGCCGGTCTCGCTCTTAATCCAGCGACGCCTTTTGAGGCGGTTCTGCCTTTTCTCGATCAAATCGATCTCCTTCTCGTAATGACGGTGGTTCCCGGGTTTGGAGGGCAATCGTTCATGAGCGAAGTCATGCCAAAAGTAGAGCAGGCCGTTGCTTACCGGGAGAAAAAGGGACTCTCCTATCATATCGAGGTTGACGGAGGCATCGATCCGGAAACCGCAGTCACCGCCGCCGCCGCCGGAGCCAATGTTTTTGTGGCCGGATCCTCCACTTTTGGAGCCTCCGATATGGCCGCTGCGGTCAGTTCGATTCGAAACGCGTGAATCCTTTTTGTCAGACAATTGTAAACCGAATGTAAAAAGCTGTTTTTCCCGCAATTTACTGCGAACATTTTTGGTATCCGAACCGTCATAACCCCCGAAACAATGAAAGCACTGCTCCTCTTCCTCTTTTCCGCCTTTCTTCCGCTCGCGGCGGCTACCCGGATCTCCTACAGCCGGACGACCCTCGCCCCCGAAACACGAGTGGAAATCATTTTCGACCAGCCCATGGTCAAGGAGGACATGGTGGGAAAAACCACCAACAACCGCATTGTCACGGTCACGCCGGCCCTGTCGACCATGGTCACCTGGCGCACCACAAACATCGCCACTCTGGTTCCCCAGGAAGTCGCCAAACTGGGAACCTCGTATCAATTCGCGCTCGTCAAGGGGCTCAAAGCCCTCGATGGCACCGTGCTTCCTCCATCGAACTTCAAGCCCATTGTTTCGGAGGGCTTTCAAGTGACACGAGTGCGCCGCTTCGGCTCGCCTCGAAATGGCGGCACACTCTTTATCTTCAATGATGACGTCGATGCCGCTGCTGCTGCCGCCTTTTATCAATTTGTCCTCCCGGAAACCAAGACCCAGAAGGCCCAAACGATTGCCGCCCGAACCCGCAAGGCCACGTGGGGAGATCTCGGATCGAACTACTACTACCGCCCTTCCCTGAAAGAGCGCTTTGGCAAAATCAATCTTCGCTACGCCAAGCCCCCGGTCCCAAAAAGCCAGGTGATCAAGCATGGTTTGATTGTGGAACCTGTGGCTCCCCTTCCCATCGGCACCAACTGGTCTCTCCGCCGTCTGGCACATCTTCCCAACTCTTCCGGCACCGCAAAAACGACCAAAGTGGTCAACTACACGGTCGGAACAGTTGCCCCGTTCACTGCATACGTCATCCCGAAAACCAACCTGGACGAACCACGAACCATTCGCATCACATTCAATCAGGCGATTCCCGCAGCGATCCAACCGGAACAGTTTCTCAGCTACCTTAAGTTCGCCAAGGAAGTCAAAGATCTGAAAGCGGTCATTTCCTCGAATCGCCGGCTTGTGACGCTGGAAGGAGACTTCGCCTCACGTGATCATTACACCCTTACTCTCAGCAAATCGATCACCTCGGTAGAGCAACTTGCGCTGGAAAAGGATGCCGTCCGCAAGCTGAAGTTCGCCCGTCTTGCGCCAAGAGTTCTCCTTCCAAGCTCCGATGAAAGCCAACTCGCTGTTGGCTCCCGGACTTATCAAATCCAATCGATCAACAACCAGTCCCTTCGCCTCCGCATCAAGCATCTTTCGCCTGAAGACCTGGTCCGCGCTTACCTGGGCTACCGCCATTACACCGGCAACGGTCCCAACCATAAACGCTACCAGAATCGCATCGCCATTCCTTTTGAACTCATCACCGGAAAGGTGGTCGCGGATGAGGAAATCCTGATCGACGCCCCCCTCGACACCACCCACACCCATACCTTCAAGTGGGATCAATACCTCCCTGCCGGACAAACCCGCGGTCTCTTCTTTGTTTCCCTGACCAGCGAACCGGCGAAGCACCCCGATCTCCGCCGCGCCAATTCATCGCAAGTCCAATCTCTGGTGCAGCTCACCGATCTCGGTCTTGCCTGGAAACTCACCGGCGACGAGGCATTTCTCTACGCCTACTCCTGCCAAACCGGCAAGCCACTCCCCGGAGTGAAGCTCGCACTCTTTGGTGAGGATGCCACGCCGCACGAAAAAGCGATCACCGGGCCCGACGGCACCGCTTCTCTTCCACGCGACGACCATCACCGGCTCATTCGCGCCCAGCTTGGGAATGACACTCTGATCCTTCCTTACGACAGCAGCCTTCCAACGGTCTCGATGTGGCGGTTTCCGGTCAACTACGACTGGGGTGAAGCTCCGGCCCATCAACGGATCGTCGATCTCTTCACCGACCGTTCACTTTACCGTCCGGGTGAAACAGTCCACCTGAAAGGGATTGTCCGTCGCTTCGAAAAAGATGCGTTGGCCCTGCCCACCAGCATCAAGCCGAAACTCACCCTCACCGATCCGCGCCGGAATGTGATCTTTGAAGAGGAGCTCACCTTGTCCAACACCGCCTCCTTTGACCAAACGGTCACTCTGCCGGCCAACACCGTGGGCCGTTACTATTTCAATCTGAGCTGGCCCAAGGAGCTGGAAGCCGCAAACAAAATGGAAGACTACTGGGAGCAGGAGAACGCCAGGCTTTCCGCTTCCTTCAATCATTACATTTCGGTCCAGGAGTTCCAAAGAAACACTTTCGAGGTGAAGTCCTCGCTCACCGACCAACTCGCCTATGAAGTCAACGCCCGCTATTATCAGGGGACTCCGGTGGCCGAAGGAAAAGTTGATTGGTTCTACAGCGTTCGTCCGACCGGATTTTACCCCGCCAAACACCGCGACTTCCTTTTCGGAGACCACCGCGGGTATGATCCCGATTACTGGAATCACTACTTCGGATATACCGACGACTCGGTCGACTCGATGGACCGTGAAGGATATCACACCGAGAACGGCGAAAGCAAACTTGACCCCACCGGGAAGCTCACGATGAACTTCCAGCTCCCCGAATTGAAGTTCCCAAATCCGCGCAGT
>JASFWU010000106.1:0-8303 GCA_050049035.1 Akkermansiaceae bacterium
TGCCCCGATGTCGATCCCCGAGGGAATGCCCAAATCGGCACTTCCGATCAACTGACGGGTCTCCGGGTTGTCTTCAGGGAAAGGGATCGGCGGATACTGGATCAAGCCGGTGTTCCGGTCACGGATCGAGAAACTCAACTGATCGTTGCCGAAGAAGGTCGAAGGGTTGAATCCCTCCCAGCTAACATCAAATCTCAGGCGTGGGTCGATCTCAAGGGCACCGTTATTCCACTGGCCATCCACGATGCGGAAATCATTTCCAACGAAGATGCCGCCGGTTTCGACGCTTTGACCTCCAGGCCCAGGTGCTGCCTCCACCATTTCGCGGTGGGCAATGCTAATGAAAAAATTCCCGGGAGCTTCGGGAGTGGTATTTCGGGCCAGAAATTTGAACCGGTAGGTTCCCGGGACAATCTCGTTACGATGGCGAACCAAGTCGGCGGGAAGATATTCGCGGACCGAAGCATAGGCGGCGAGTTCGTAACCAACCCCGTTGATGGGATCCTGAATGATGTCGTAGAAGGCCCGGATGCTCAGATCGGTCCAGTTGAAGGCTGCCACCGGGCGGGGAAGGAGAGAAGCAGGCGCGGCATCAAGTTCCACCAGTTCGGGATAAAATGGTTCGATACTGCGAGCGGGAATCGGCTGATCAGTGGAAACGTAAAGACCGTCTTCCCTGATACCGTCCCCGTCAAAATCACCCTGGGTAATCAAAGAGGTCGTTCCGGCGGGACAAGGAGGAAGCTGCACCGGGACTTGATAGGCTTCGCCGAAGTTTGCAAAACACGGAAGGATCGGAAGGTCTCCATCCAAAACAACCACCACCCATTGCCCTCCAAGATAGTCAAATTGGGATGGGCCCGTGATCTGGAAAGCCTTCTCGTCTCGAAACTCCAATTCAAGGAAGGAATCCTGTCCTAAGGCCGTCCCGAAAGGGCAAACAAGGGCCCCAAGAAGGCAGAGTGATGATTTTGCGTTGGTCATGGTGTGAGGTATTGTCAAAGTAATTACGCGCCTGGCTGAATCAACTCAACCCAAAAGTGATCTTTTTTTGCCAAGGCATCCGTAAAATGTCTCGGGATGCTATGGTTTTGCAAGATTCAACGACAAGCGTAAAATCACCGCATTCCCTTTAAAAGTAGCTCGGTATTCGATTTCGTGCGCGAGAGGTTGAGCAAAAGGGTCTCGATGGCATCCCCGATCGGCAAACTGGCCAGATGACGGCGGATTTCCTGGACTCTTGCAAGCTCGTCCGGGTGGTAAAGACGGTCGTCGTTCCGGGTCCCGCTTTGCGGAATGTGAATCGCCGGATAAATTCGTTGTTCGGCAAGCTCACGATCCAGCCTGACTTCCATGTTTCCGGTGCCCTTGAGCTCCTCAAAGATGACATCGTCCATGCGGCTCTCGGTTTCCACCAGACAGGTCGCGAGAATGGTCAAACTCCCGCCTTCCTCCACGTTCCGGGCGGCCCCGAAAAACTTGCGGGTCTCGGTGATGGCCTTGGGACTGACTCCTCCCGATCCAATGGGGCCGCCGCGGGAAGCATTGTTATACCCCCGCGCGAGACGGGTGAGACTGTCGAGCAAAATAACGACATCCTTCCCCTGCTCCACAAGGCGACGCGAACGCTCAAGAACCAGATTGGCCACTTCGGCATGCCGTTTTGAAGCTTCATCAAAGGTGGAGGCAAAAACATTTCGACCAATCATCTCCTCGAAGTCAGTCACCTCTTCGGGTCGTTCGTCGAGCAGGAGGACCACCAGCTCTGTTTCCGGGGCATTTTGCTGAATCGACCGGGCAATCTGCTTGAGTAAAATGGTCTTACCACCGCGCGGGGGCGCCACGATCAACCCTCTTTGCCCCTTGCCAAGGGGCGCCACCAAATCAACCACCCGGGTGGCCAATCCATCATCTTCGCCTCCCTCAAGGACATATCGTTCTTCAGGAAAGAGCGAGGTCAGGGCGTCAAAGTGGGTCGGCGCGTCATACTCGGCTGCCGGCACTCCTTCGATTTCGAGCACCTCGCCAATCGAGAGATATTTGTCGCGATTCTTGGGCTCCCGAATCACCACGCGAACTTTTTGGCCGGCCCGCAAGTCGTGCTCCTCGATCAAAGCCATGGAAAGATGCAAATCATCCGGGCTGTTGCGGAAGCTGCGGAATTCATCCCGCACCATGCCGTAGTTTCCTCCCGTCATCTCAAGGTAACCCTCACCGGTGATGCGGGTTCCGTGAGTCGCGTAACACGAGAGAATGGTGTAAACGAGCTGGGCCCGGGTCGGCTGGTTGGGAATGCGAACCGGCAATCGTTCCAGCTCCTGATGCAAATCACTGAGCGGAACCTTCCGAAACTCGTTGAGATCAATTTCCCCGGGAACCTCGGGAGGTGGCGGAGGCGGGGTTTCTTCCTTCTTGGGCTCCTTCTTTTTGGGCTCTTTCTTCCCACCTTCTCCTTCCGCTTTCTCATCGGTGGAGGATTCGCGGATCACCGTGATCTCCCCGGACACATCAGGAGACTCATTCTCCTCTCCTTCGGCAGCAGGGGCTGGCTTGGCCTTTTTCGTTGGCTGCCCGGCAGCCGCATCTTCGACCTTTTCCTCCGGCTCCTCGACCCGTGCTTGTTTGGCGGCTGCCTTTTTCTTGGCTTCCAGAGCCATGCTGGCAGCTTTTTCAGCCGCTTGCCGCGCCATTTCGGCCGCCTTCACCGCCGCTTCCGCCGCTTCCATGGCCGCCTTTTCGGCAGCGGCAGCTTCAGCCATGGCAAGATCTTCCGCGCTGGCGGCCTCGCTCGAGACCTCTTCACTCACAGCCGGTTTGGCCGCCTTCTTGGCTGCTTTTTTTGCGACTTTCCTGGCTGCCTTTTTCGCGGTTTTTTTCACCGCCTTTTTAGCAGACTTTTTGGCCGCTTTCCTGGTGGTTTTTTTGGCAGCCTTCCGAACTGCTTTTTTGGCGGCGGGGACCTCTTCCTCGGGGGAAGGGACCGGATCGATGGGCTCTTGCTCGTCTGTCATCTAAAATTTTCGCGATTCTCAAGGAAGCGAGACAGCTGGCGTTCCAAAACGGACAGGCTGCCTTCGTTCCAAAAAACGACATCTCCCCGGGCGACTTTTTCCATGATTGGAAGTTGGGCCATGAGGATCGATGAGATCATCCTGTCTTCGAGGTGACTTCGTGCCTTGAGGCGTTTTCTCTGCGTGGCTTTTGAAACAGCCACCACCAGATTGAGCTCCTGGCCAAAGTCAAATCCGCTCTCAAAAAGAAGCGGGACATCCGCGACGAACAGCGTCGTTGAGGGGTTTTTAGAAGATTCGCGGCATTTCTCAAGACATTCCTTTCGCACTTTTGGATGCAGAATTCCCTCCAGAATTCGGCGTTTTTCCGGGGAAGCAAAGACCAGCTCGCGAATCTGAACACGGTCGAGCCCTCCATCACCTGACAGCACCGAAGGTCCAAACGACCGGGCGATTTCATCAACGATCTCCTCATTCGCCAAAAGACGCTTCACCTCTTCGTCGCAGTCGAACAAGACCATACCCGGCTCAAGGCCTTGCATGATTTGAACCGCCGTCGACTTCCCGGTCGCGATCCCTCCGGTCAAACCCAAGATCTGCATTCGTTTGTTGATAAGTTGCGGTGAAAGAAAAAAGGCGGGACCTGCCATCGCAGATCCCGCCGTGAAAGGTCAGTCAAGACGCCTTAATTCCCCGCAGGGAGAACGGTCCCTCCAGCACCACCAGACACCGGCTGGGCAGCGCTATCGTTTCCGCCATTCACACGACGCCCAGTGGCATCGATGATCTCGGCAGTCACGAAGATGATAAGGTTACTCTTGATGTGATTTTGGGCCTTGGTCTGGAAGAGACGTCCGACGAGCGGAAGGTCACCCAGGATGGGCACTTTGTCTTCCACGCTTTGGACATCCTCACGCATGAGGCCACCAACCGCGACGGTGTAACCGTCGTAAATGGTGATTCCGGTCTTCACACTGCGCACGGAGAAGACAGGCATCTCGATGCGGTTTTCGGTGATGACAATCTGCACGGGGTTTCCGAGAGCGTCGGTTGCCGGTGCGGTGATCGGGCTACCGTAGTTGATGAAGCCTTCAAACTCGACGATGGTCGGAGTGAAACGAAGCTCGATGATGCTGTCGTTTTGGTCAATCTGAGCCTCAACCTCGAGCGTCACACCGGTGTTCTTGGTTTCGAAGGAAGTCGGGTTGGCCGGAGTCACAGGGAATCCGAGGCCACCGCCGCCAAGACCACCTTGCTGGGCACCGAGGCCGCCACCAACCTGGTTGGGAAGCTCGGGTGGATCGTATTCGGTCGGGTAGATAAACTCACGAATGATCTCGATGGTGGCGCTTTGACCGGGAATCGCGACCACGCTGGGAGCGGTCATGATGTCGGCACCCTTCTTTTGGGAAAGGCCGCGCATGATCATCTGGATCTGGCCGCTGTTGAAGAGGCCGGTGAGTGAGAGAATACCGGGAGCCACGCTGTTCACCTCGGCAGTCCGCTGAGGATTGTTGAGGATGGCATCGATGCTGTTCTGGCTGATCGCGGCGGCACCACTACGGACACCACCGGTGATGATTCCGCTCACGGTCTCCTGGGGAGAGGCCGGGATTCCGGGGATGGTGGTGCGGTCAACCGGACTGATGAAATCAGCATTGTTCCGGGCGGTCCCATTACCGACCGTACCACCTCCGAGGAAGTAGTTGCTGCCAAATCCGAACGGAGTCGCGATCCAGTCGAATCCAAGCTCTTCACCGTTCTCCTGGGTCACCTCGACAAACTTGGTGGTGACGCGGATCTGGCGGGGAGTATCAATCGAGGCGGCCTGCACAATGGCATCGACCACTTCGAGTTGGGTCGGAGTGTTCCGCACGATGAGAGTATTGGATCCTCTGAGGAAACTCACCGAAGCCTTGCCGGGGAATTCCACACCGTTCTTCTGAAGGAGGGTCTTCATGTCCTCGCGAGGAGCAATCCGTCCCACTCCACCGTCACCGGCATCAGCGGCAAAGGGATCATCAACGGGAGGTTCGGCGCCGCCATCCCCATTACCGAGGAAAGTCTCGAATGTTGGGGGAACGGTCCACTGGCGCTGAACGATGTCAGCAACGTCGTTTGCTCCACGCGGGAGGATGGTGACTGCGAACTCGTCCACCTTGAAGCGCAGCTTGGCCGCTTCACAAATGTAGTTCAGGGCGGTCTCAAGCGGGACGTTCTTGAGCTTGAGCTCGGGAATGATGATCGCGGTGGGGTCTGGTCCGCCACCGGCATCCAGACCACCGGCGTCGAGGCCGTCGTCGGCAGCTTCGCCTCCCCCGTCCACCACCTTGGGCTTCCGGATCACGAAGTTGATGCCCTTTTTGCTCTCGTCGAGCGTGGTGTTGTCGAGCTCACGGGCGCGGGAACGAAGGAACTCAATCGCTTCCTCCACCGTGCTGTTTTTGAGATTGATCTCAGGAATGATGATCTGCTTGAGCTTGGCTGCGATCGTGGTCTCGGGAGGAAGAGGGATGACGTCGCCACCGCCTCCTTCACCGCCTCGAACGGGAGGAACAGCCATTTCCCAGGCCTTGTCGACCTGCATGAGCATCTCAGCACGGGTCTGGTCGTAAGCGGCGCGGTAATAAGCGGACTTGATGGCTGCACAACGCTCCATCCAGCGGCGGGCTGCTGCGTTGTAGGGATCGATGCGGAGAACGCTCTTAAATTCTTCCTCGGCCTTGTCGTAGAGACCGAGATCGTAATACCCCTCACCCTTGTAAAGGAAGCGACGAACCTGATCGACGTTCTTGGTGTGCTCGTAGGTCAGCGAAGGGTTGGTGCGGATCGGGTCATCGAGATACTCGAGATTCTTTTCGACCGCGGGATTGCCGGGGTCATTGGCTTCGACCTCCTTGAGAAGTTCGCGGGCCTTGTCGTATTCGCCGGTCCGGCGGTATTTCTGGGTCAGGGCGAGAGAACCGTCCTGAAGAACCTGATTGAGATAAGCCCGGCGGTCGCTGGTGGCAGTTCCGTAGGGAAGGATCGCAAGGGCCTCCCGATACTTCTTCACGGCCGTGTCGAAGTCGCCTTCAGCGTAGGCTTTGACGCCCTCGTCACGGAGTTCGTCGGACTGAATGGCAGCCTGTTGGCGGCGGATGATTTCCTGGTCCTCCAGAGACTGCGAATACCCGGTCTCCACGGAGAGCGGCGCCACCACGAGTGCCGCGAGGGCAAACAGGGTGCGATGGGATCGGTGTGTGTTGCGTTTCTGCATAATCTGCTATTCTTATGTTTGATAGTTGGGGGTGGTGAAAAGCTCTTTTTTCCAAATTGGCAATTTTTCCGGCTTTCCCCCCAAGAAAATGGGTTAGTCTGTGGTTTAGGCTTGATTACTGAGGAATCGACAGGGTCTTTTTCTCGGTTTTGCCGTCCTTGGTAAATTCGACGATCACCGCGACCGGCTTGCGGTCCGGGCTCAGCTGCATGGAGGCCTTGTAGTTCTTGTCGGCCCCACCTGCGGGAAGCGAGAAAGTGGTGTTTTCCTCGACCTTGAACTTGTTCCCTTCCTCTCCGACGGCATTGAGCCGGAAGACGATGGTGTAGTCGGCATATGTGCACATCGCGATCTCGTTGATTCCATTCAGGCTCTTGCGAGGATCCGCTGGAAGCACGTAAGTCGTGCCCTTTTTGTTGGGGCTGAGATCTTCAAAGGTGGCAAACCAACGGTCGGTCGGACCGGTGGGCATCTGGACATTCTTGGTTTCCAGTTTGACGAGTTTGAAACGCCCCTTGCCCGGATCCGCTGCGAAAATGGTGTCGTCCACCTTGGCAGCCTCGGTTCCCCTGAGTTTGTTCTCAGCCCTGCGTCCGCCAAAGGGAACATACAGGAAGGTCATCTCGGCACCGTCGCTCGTCTTATTGTTGAACAAGAGCCGCCAGTCCGACTTTTCAATGGCCGCCACTTCGAGCTTGGAGAGGAGGTCCCCCACACTCTTGGGATCATTGGGGTCGGTCCCGGCGTCGAATTCGTTGCGGTTGTTGAAGCCGTCACCGTCCGGATCCCGGTAAGGTGAATCGTTCCAGGTCATGTCGATGTTATTTTTAACCCACCAAATGTTGTCGATGGGAGGATGCACGGGCGGCTCCTTGAGGATATCGAGCAGCTTGTTGGGCTGACCCACCCGGGTGTAGAGATCGACGCTGGTAAAGAGGTTGACCGGACGACCGTCGGTGGTCTTCCGCTGAAGGAGAGGATTGACTTCCCCAACGGTCTTCACCACCCCGGCGGCGAGAGGACCGCCTTCGCAGGTTGTGACATTCTTACCCCGGCCGGTGGGAGCGACCAGGGATTCGTTGACTTCGGAGTTTCCGCTGTAACCGGCAAAGCCGAGGCCGCCGAGAGCAAGCACGCCCCCGCCGAGGGCTGCCAGATGATAATTGGTCTTAATCCAGGACATGAGTTTGTGTGTTTCGCAGGTGTGTGATTAGCGGGTTTTCGGGAAATCGATCTCCTCGATGAAGAGAAGAAGATCGAGCTTCAGAAAGACTTCGAGATCTTCGTTTCCGGAGACCTTTTTGAGAATTTCCTCCGACTTGGCGGGGCGGTCCGGAAGAGCTGGGGCCGGCGCGGGCGCGGGTGTGGGAGCGGGGTTGTCACCCTCGACGACAATGTCGCCACCGCCATCTTCCTCGACCACGATGCCGCTGTTCCCTTCCTCCACGACGATACCACCTTCTCCAGCGCCGGAAGCTCCTGCTTCGCGGGCTTCCTTTCCGCCACTGGGAATGGGGGCGGGATTCACCACGCGACCAAAGTGGGTGTCGAAGAAGAACTTGTCCGAGTTGGCGATGCGGGTGATGAAATCACGGGTGACGGCTTCCGAGGCCTTGAAGGTGAATTCCACCGGGAAGCGTCGTGCCACTTCGGGTGGAACGGGGACCCGTTCGGTCTTTCTTCTTCCTTTTGCATCTCTCGTGGTGACTCTCTTGAAAGTCACTTTGGTCGAAGGCTTGGGCCAGGCTTTTCCTTCTTCCAGGGGAATCTTGTGACGGTGGATGTTGATCACTTCCTCACCGCCGGCTTCGGCATACTGGGTCAGGAGGTACTCCATCGCTTCCAGTTGAAAGGCCAGGTGGCCGGTGGACTCTTCGGGCGGGAGCTTTTCGGCATAATCCTCAAACCCAAGATTGAAGTTCTTGGGAATGGCTTTTTCACCCGGGAAAAGAGCCACCACTTTCGCGACGGATGTTTTCAGCTTTTGGGAAAATTCACTCCCCGAGATATTGTCGAGCGACTCGGGATTGAAG